>JACFNR010000025.1:19894-40405 GCA_019454765.1 Trueperaceae bacterium
GGGGCCCGACTGGTCGCTCGAGGCGCTCCTATGGGACCGCGGCCTCCGCCTGGTGGCGGGCGTCGACGAGGCGGGCCGCGGCGCCCTATGCGGGCCCGTCGTGGCCGCCGCGGTGATCCTCCCGGCCGGTTCATCGCTGCCGTACCGCGACTCCAAGACCCTCGGCGCCGCCAGGCGCGCCGACCTGGCAGCCCGCTTGCGGGGCGAGGCGGTGGCGCACGCCGTCGGCTTCGCCAGCGCGCGCGAGGTCGACGAGCTGAACGTACTGGCGGCCACGGTGCTGGCCGCCCGCCGCGCCATCGCCGCCCTCGAGCCGGCCGCCGACGGCGTCGTCACCGACTACCTGCGGCTGGGCCTCGACCTGCCCGAGCTCGCGGTGGCGGCGGGCGACGCGCGATCCTGCCAGGTGGCGGCCGCCAGCATCCTCGCCAAGACCGTGCGCGACGCGCACATGGTCGAGCTGGCGGCCGCGTACCCCGGCTACGGGTTCGAGCGCCACAAGGGTTACGGCACGGCGGCGCACGTGGCGGCCATCGCCAGGCTGGGACCGTGCCCAGAGCACCGCGTCACCTTCGCGCGAGTGATGAGCCCCACCGCGACCACGCCGGCCGCACCCGACCCGTAGAATGGCGCAGCACCCGAGGGCGCGCCGCACGGCGCGGCGGTGAGGTGAGCCCGGAGCGCCGCGGCGCTGCCGGCCGGAGCAGCGGCGGGGCGGCCGCGCGGCGCCGGGGCGGGACCAACGTTAGGAGCGACAACCATGCCGGAGTGCATCGGTGTGAAGTTCGACAACGGGCCGAAGATCCATTACATGGAGGCGCCGCCGACCATCCCGGCGCCGGGGACGCGCTGCGTGGTGACCACGCGGCGCGGCCTGGAGCTGGCGCTGGTGCGGACCGGCGCCACCGAGGTCGCCAAGCCGCAGGGGCACTACGTGCGTGACGCTCAGGGCGATGACATCGCCCGCTACGAGGAGCTCAAGGCGAAGGCCGAGGACCTCAAGTGGCTGCTCAAGGCGCGGGCGCGGCAGGCGGACCCCAGCGTGAAGGTGGTGGCCGTCGAGTTCAACATCGACGAGACCTTGCTGGTGGTGAGCTACACGAGCGAGCAGCCGGCGCCGTTGCGCGTGCTGGCGGCCGAGCTCGTGGCGCACACCGACGCGCGGATCGAGTTCGCGAACATCGGCCCCCGCGACCAGGCGCGCATGTTGGGCGCCCTCGGGGTGTGCGGCGACGGCAACTGCTCGAGCACGTGGCTGCAGAGCTTCAACGCCGTCAGCATCCGCATGGCGCGCGACCAGCAGCTGCCCCTCAACCCGGAGAAGATAAGCGGCCCGTGCGGCAGGCTGATGTGCTGCCTGCAGTACGAGCACGAGATGTACCGCGAGCTCCTGAAGGGCATGCCGCGCAAGGGAGCCAAGGCGTGCCACGACGGTAGCGGCACCTGCGGCAGGGTCGTGAAGCTCAACCCGCTGAAGGGCACGGTCGAGCTGAAGACGGACGAGGGCGGAGTGGTGGAGTTCCCGGCCGACGAGGTCAGCCGGATGCGCGGGGGCAGCGCCTAGCCGGCCACGCCGACCTGCCGCAGGCGCAGCGCGAGCACGGCGCAGGCGAGCGGCACCTGCGCGTAGGCCGCGATGGCGCGCTCGCAGGCGTCGATCTCGTCGAGGGCCGCCGCGTACGCGGCGGGTGGCCGGTCGCGCAGCAGCTCCCTCAGCCACCCGAGGGGACCTGGCAGCGTGCCGGCGTCGGCCGCCGCCGCCACCGCCTTGGCCAGCCCCTCGGCCCCCGTCAACGCCTCAAGCAGGTCGCCGGTCAGCGCAGAAGCGAAGGCCCGGGCCGCTGCCCGCGCAGCCTCGGTGGCGAGGGCGGCGTCCAGGGAGGAGAGCAGCGCGCCCGGCTGGCCGAGACGCAGCGCCGGGTGACCCTCAAGCGCTGCCGCTGCCACGTCGGTCCCGAGCGCGTGAAGCGCCGCCGCCGGGTCCACCGCGCCGAAGCGGATCGTCACGCAGCGCGACGCCACGGTCGGGAGCAGTTCCTCGGGGCCGGCCGCGACGAGGACGACGAGCGCCCACGCTGGCGGCTCCTCCAGCATCTTGAGGAACGAGTTCGCGGCGGCCGCGTTCATGCTGCCCGCCTGGTCGATCACACCCACCCGCACCCGGTAGCGCGGCCGAGTGACCAGCCACGGCCCCAACGGTTCGGGGTCGCCCTGTTCCCGCCTCACGAGCTGATCGATGCGGATCTCGGGATCGCGCTTGGCGCGGCCGGAGCCCGTCGTCGCGGCGGGCGCCACCTCCTTCAGGTCGGGGTGGGTGCCGGCGGCGAGCAGGCGACAACTCTCGCACCCGCCGCACGGACCGGCGCCCGGAGCGCGCTCCGAGCAGTTGACGAGCGCGCACAGCCAGCGCGCCGCGAGGCGCCGCCCCACCTGCTGTGGTCCGGCGAAGAGCAGCGTGCGCGGTCCGCGCCCCGCGCCCCATAGTCGCGTCAGTTCCGTCAGGACGGCGTCGTGACCGACGGGGGCGAGGGGCGGCGCCGACGTCACCTGCCGGCTTCCAGGCGCGAAGCGAGCATCTCTGGGTACCCGGCGGCCACCACGTCGAGCTGGACCGACTTGAGGTCGTAGTCGACACGGTGGTGGTGGATGACGCCGGCGCCGGCGTCGAAGATGAAGTACGAGGCCAGTGGGACCTGGTCGCGGGGCTGCCCGACGGCACCCGGGTTGGCTATGACGCGGGCCAGGGGAGGGATACGGTAGGACGTCTCGCGCGCGTCGCGGAACGACACCGTGCGCCACAGCTCGTTCGAGCCGTTGCTGGTCGTCGCGAAGAGCTTGGGCACGTGGGTGTGCCCCACGAACAGGAGCTTCTCGGACATGAGGCCGACGTTCGCCTGCGCCGTCGTCAGGGTGGACAGGTACTCCCAGTCGTGGCTGAGCGCGCCGTGGGCGGCCTCGAAGCCGCGCGCCACGTGGCGCCGTTCCAGGCTCTGCAGGAACCGCAGGGAGTCGCCGCTCAGGGTGACCAACTGCCGTTCGAGAACGTTCATCACGATGCCGGCGGCCCAGTGGTCGCCGAAGTCGCCCTGGGCCAGGTCGAGGAGCGCCGAGTCGTGGTTGCCGAGGATGCGGACCACCGGGTCGAGCTCGATGAGGCGTTGGACCGCCTCCTCGGCGTGCGGGTAGTAACCGACGGCGTCCCCCAGGAAGATGGTGGCGTCGAAGCCGCGTCCCTTGGCCTCCGCGATGACCGCTTCGAGGGCCGGCAGGTTGGCGTGGACGTCGCTCAGCACCAGGTAACGCATGCGGCAATGGTACCAGGGCTTCGGGGCCCTGGAGGAACGGTGGCAGCGGCTATACTTGGGGGGTGCGCCATCGTCCCCGCCGCGTCCGTCACGTCTGGGTGGGCCTCGCCTTGCTCATCGTGACGGCGTTCACATCAGCAGCCGCACAGGTCTCGGTGCCCACCTTCGGGACTCGCGGCGCCGTTCCCGAGGAGCTGGTGGGTCGGTTCATGGCGGCGTTCCGCTCCGCCGTCGGCGCGGCCACCGGCCTCGAGGTCCGCAACGGCGAACTGATCACGCCCGGCATAGCAGGCAGCCTCGAACCCGAGTTCGCGATGCTCATCGCCGAACTGGATCAGGCGCGTTACGCGGTGAGCGGTGAACTGTCGCTCGTGCAGTCGGGGGACGGCAGCGGATACGCCATCAACATCATCGTGGTCGACGCCGAGAAGGACCGCAGCAGCGACCTGATCAGCCTCCCGCTCGACCCGGCCGGCATGCGTCCCACCGTCGACGAGCTGGCCGCCGCGGTGGCGGCCTTCACGAGCGCGCGCCTCGAGCTTGTGAAGGGCGACGCGGGCCTCTTCGTCTCGAGCGAGCCGGCCGACGCCCAGGTGTTCCTCGACGGGGTGGCGCTCGGACGCACCTCTCACCTGGACGTGGTGATGGCGGCGCCCGGCCGCTACCAGCTCGAGGTCCGCAAGGAGGGGTTCCTGCCAGACGTCCGCATGGTGGAGCTGCGCGGGGCCGACACGGCCTTCGTGCACGTCGTGCTCACGGCCATCTCGGGCGGCAGCATCCAGGTCCTGGCCACGCCTCGGGCGAACGTGTCCCTCGACGGCGTACCCGTCGGGGCGAGCCCGCTCACGCTGGCGGCCCTACCGGGCACGCACCGCGTGACCCTGACGCGCGAGGGGTTCGAGGACGAGGTCATCGACGTGCTCGTTCGCAACTACCGCGTGTCGCGCGTCGAGCGCGAGCTGAACCCCGCCGCCGACCCCCTGGTCTACTGGGACGAACGGCGCGAGGTCCTCATCTACATCGACGGGATGATCCAACCGGGCGCCTACGCGGCCGGCATCAAGCCGGGGCTGCGCACCTTCGAGCTGCGCGAGTCGCGCGAGTCACGCACGTACCTCAGGGCGGTGCCAGAGCACGGCGTCTACCGCCTCGACCTCAAGACGGGCGAGTTGGTCGCGGAGTAGGGCGCGCCGGCGCGGCCGTCGGGCGGGGACGTCACTCCATGGGTAGGCGCAGGGCGAGGGTGAGGGCCAGCTCCGTCCCCCGCACGGCGGCGCTCGTGTCCCCAGCGTCCGTCGCCACCTGCAACCCCGCCTCCCACCGCCCGCCACCCAGGTAACCGGCGGCCGGCACCGACGCGGACGCCGCCACCCGCAGCGCCGCCACGTCGTGGCGGTACGGCTCGAAGGCGGCGTCCACGCCGACGCGCGCCGGCCCCAGGTCCTCGGCCAGCGAAGCCCTGGCGCCAAGTGCGGGCCCGGCGGGCGACCAGCCGACCAGCGCGGCGAAGCTCCAGTCGGGCGCGCGGCCGCGCGGTAGCGTCACGCCGATGCCGACGGCGGCGTCGCGGCTCGCCCCGCCCGGGCCGGCGTAGCCGCGCGCGACCAGGTCGAACTCGTTGTCGCCGAAGAGCTTGAGGAGGCGCAAGCGCGCCTCGCCCCGCCAGTGCGCCCCGCCCGCCAGGTAGAGTTCCGGGTCGAACTCGAGGATCAGGTTGCGGTCGAGGCGGGCCGTCAGGCCGACCTGGAAGCCCAGTGCCGCGCCCGCCAGGACCGGACGCTCCGCGCTGGCCACCAAACCGCTCCGGAAGGCGGCGGGCCGGGCGCCGAACGCCACCGCCGTCACGCGCACCGCGACGGGGCCCACCACGCCGCGCGCGCCCAGGCGCCCCTCGGCCGCCGCGTCCGTGCGCAGCGCCCCCCACCCCTCGACGATCACGTTGCCGAGGGGCCCGAAGGCCCGGTTGGCCGCCACGCCCAGGCCGACGCGGGCCGCGCCGCCCTCGTAGCCCAGCTCGAGCGTGGCGGTGCCGCCCTCGACCTTCATGGCCTCGAAGCGCACCGCGAAGCCGAGCGCCTGCGCGTCCCGCGCGGCGAGGCTCGCCTCGAGGCGCGCCTCGAGGCGCGCGTGCTGCGCCGCCACCGTCGGCGCCGTCAGCGCGAGGAGGCAGAGCGCGGCGAGTGCTCGTGGCAGCGTCCCTGTCATGAGGTGCAGCGTAACCGGCCCGGGCGCCCGCCGGAGCTGCGCCGGGCTGGTGGTAAAGTGGGCGGCCTGCCGGCGGCGGGGCCCTTGGCGGCCACGCGCCGCCGCACCCCCCAACCTGCACCGGAAGCGAGTGACACCGATGAGAATACTCGGCAACCTGACGGTCCTACCCAAGCTCCCCCAGCCGATCGCCGGCCTGGACGAGCTGGCGCACAACCTCTACTGGTCGTGGCAGTCCGACGCGCGCCGCCTCTTCCGGCGCCTCGACCGGGAGCTCTGGGAGGGGTGCCACCACAACCCCGTCGCGCTGCTGCGCGACATCGACCAGGAGCGCCTCGACGCGGCCGCGGCCGACCCCGACTTCCTCGCCGACTACGCCGCCGTAATGGAGCAGTTCCGCGGCTACCTGACGCGCCGCACCTGGTTCGACGCCGCCGGGCATGACGGGCACGTCTACGCCTACCTGTGCGCCGAGTACGGGTGGAGCGAGGCCATCGCCCTCTACTCCGGCGGCCTGGGCGTGCTGGCGGGCGACCACACCAAGGCGGCCTCCGACCTCGGGGTCCCGCTCGTGGCCGTCGGCCTCTACTACCGCGAGGGGTACTTCCACCAGCGCGTCGGCCCCGATGGGCGCCAGGAGGCCGTCTACCTGCGCTCGAACCCCGCGGCCCTCCCGTTCGAACCGGCCCTAGGACCGGACGGCCGGCGCGCTAGCGTGACGGTGAACCTCTTCGGTCGCGACGTCGAGGTCGCCGCCTGGGAGGCGCGCGTCGGGCGCGTGCGGGTCGTCCTGCTCGACGTCGACGTCGACGCCAACGGCGCGGAGGATCGCCAGCTCCTCGCCCGCCTCTACGGCGGCGACCAGCGCACCCGCGTCGCGCAGGAGATGATCCTCGGCCTTGGCGGCGTCCGCATGCTGCGGGCCCTCGGCGTGACTCCGACCGCGTGGCACATGAACGAGGGCCATAGCGCCTTCTCGGTGCTGGAACGGTGCCGCGAGCTGGTCGCGGCCGGACTCGACTTCGCCGCCGCGCGCGAGGCCGTCATCGCGAACACCTTGTTCACTGTCCACACCCCCGTCGCGGCAGGCAACGACGCCTTCGGCTTCGACCTCGTCGACCAGGCGTTCGGCCCCTTCTGGACCGGGCTGGGGCTCGACCAGGGGGCGTTCCACGACCTGGGCGGCGCCGACCTCGGCTGGGGCCCGGTCTTCAGCATGCCGGCCCTCGCCATCAGGTTCTCGAGCGGCCGCAACGGCGTCGCCGCCCTGCACGGCGACACGAGCAGGCACATCTGGGCGCGGCTCTGGCCCGACGTGCCGGTCGACGAGGTCCCCATCGGCCACGTCACGAACGGCGTTCACGTGACCACGTGGGCGGCGCCCGACGTGGCCGACCTGGTGGAGCGCGCCGTCGGACCGGAGTGGCGCGACCACATCGACGACCCGACTGCCTGGACGGCCGTCAGGGCGCTGCCGGCTTCGGACATCTGGCGGGCGCGGCGTACCATGAAGGCGCGCAGCGTGCGCTTCCTGCGCAGGCGCCTCCTCAGCCAGCTCGACCGCCACGAGGCCACGCCGACCCAGCTCCACGACTCGAGCTCGTTCTTCGACCCCGAGGCGCTCACCATCGGCTTCGCCCGGCGCTTCGCGAGCTACAAGCGCGCCACCCTGATCTTCTCCGACCTCGACCGCCTCGCGACCATCATGACCGCTCCCGAGCGCCCCGTGCAGCTCGTCTTCGCGGGCAAGGCGCACCCGGCCGACCAGGAGGGACAGCAGCTCATCGCGCAGATCCACAACCTGTCCCGCGACCAGCGGTTCCACGGCCGCGTCCTGTTCGTGGAGGACTACGACATGGCCATCGGGCGCGCCCTGACGCGCGGCGTCGACGTGTGGCTCAACAACCCGAGGCGGCCCCTGGAGGCGTCGGGCACGAGCGGCATGAAGGCCGCCATGAACGGGGTCCTCAACCTGTCGATCCTCGACGGTTGGTGGCCGGAGGGGTACGACGGCGTGAACGGTTGGGCCATCGGCGCGGGGCGCACGTTCCAGGACGACGCCCGCTCCGACGTGGCCGACGCGGACGCCCTCTACGACCTGCTGGAGCGCGAGGTCGTCCCGCTCTACTACCAGCGCGACGAGGAGGGCGTGCCCGTCGCGTGGCTGACGCGCGTTGCCGACGCCATCGCCAGCGTCACCCCGCGCTTCAACGCCCTGCGCATGGTCAAGGAGTACGTGGAGCGTTACTACGCCCCGGCCAGTGCCCGCGGTAGCGCCCTGGCGGCGAACGAGCACGCGGCGGCGCGGGAACTGGCCGCCTGGCGCGCCCGGGTGGCCGAGCGCTGGCCCAAGGTGACGGTGCAGGCCCGACCCATGGTGGAGGCCCGCTCAGAGATTGGCGACGCGCTCGAGGTGACGGCGACCGTCGACCTGGCGGGGCTTGACCCGGCCGAGGTGGTGGTCGAGGTCGTCTACGGCCCGGAGGCGGAGGGTCTCGACACCTCCTTGGGGCGCGTGGCGATGGAGCCGCTGGCCGGCGGCGACGCCGGCGCGGCGCGGCGTTACCGGGCCCTGGTGCGCCCGGCCGTCAGCGGCAGGCTCGTCTACGGCGTCAGGGCCTACGCCACGCACCCGGCGCTCGCCTCGCCTTTCGATTCCCACGCCATCACCTGGGCCGCGGCGCCGGCCTGAGGCCGGCCCCTAAGCGACTTCCTGGTCCGTGACGACGAGCAGGCGCTCCAACGCCCCGACGGCACGCGCCGGGTGCTCGTCCAGCTCGCGCGCGGCCGCCGGCGTCAGGGGCCGGCCAGGCGCCACGCTCGGTGCGTACCGGCCGAAGGTGGCCGTCAGCGCCGGCAGCTTGTCGGCGCCCCTCACCAGGAACAGCACGAGCCGACTCCGGCTCAGCGCGGTCGCCCCGAACGTGAGCCGGTCCCTCACGCTCGCCGTGGCGGGAGCGGTCGTGGCGAGGGTCATCTCCTCGCGCAGCGCGTCGCCCGTGCCGGGGAAGAGGCTGGCGGTGTGCCCGTCCGCACCGAGGCCGAGCAGCGTGACGTCGAACACGGGCTCGGTTCCGAGCAGCCCCTCCACCACGCCGCGGTAGGCGGCCGCCGAGGCCGTCGGGGTCGACAGTATCGGCCACGGATGGATGTTCGCCTCCGGCACCGGCACGTGGTCGAGCAGCGCCCGCATGGCCGCACCCGCGTTGCTACCAGGCATGTCGGGCGTCACGAAGCGCTCGTCGCCCCACAGGAACGTGAGGCGGTCCCACGGCAGGTCCGCCCCCACCAGGTGGTGGTAGAGGGGCAGGGGGGTGGAGCCACCGGCCAGGACGAGGAACGCCCGGCCACGCGCCGCCACGGCCCGCGTGAGCGCTTCCGTCACGAGGGGCAGGGCGCCTCTCGGAACATCGTTCGTCCGCACGATCTCCGGTCCGGTCATGCCGGAGTATAGCGGCGCGCCCCTCGCCCCGCCGGGGTCGATAGTAGACTCGCTCATGACCCACACGCGAGGAGAGGCCCTGCGCCTCATGGAGGAGTGGACGCCGTCCGAGAGCCTCCGCAAGCACATGTTGTCGGTGGAGGCCGCGGTGGTGGCGTACGCCGCCAAGTACGGCGAGGACGAGGAGACGTGGGCGGTGGCCGCGCTCCTTCACGACTTCGACTACGAGCGGCACCTGAACCCCGATCGGGGCCGGGACGGCCACCCCTGGGTGGGCGTGCGGGAGCTCGAGGAGCGCGGCTACCCGCGCCTCGTCCTCGACGCCATCCTCGGGCACGCCGACTACACCGGCGTCGCGCGCGAGTCGCTGTTGGCCAAGGTGCTGTTCGCCTGCGACGAGCTGACCGGGCTGGTGACGGCGGCGGTGCTGGTCAGGCCCGACAGGGACGTCCGCAACCTCACGCTCTCGAGCCTCAAGAAGAAGTGGAAGGACAAGGCGTTCGCTCGCGGCGTGAACCGCGACGACGTGCGGCAGGGCGCCGCGGAGCTCGGCGTGGATCTGGACGAGCACATGGGTTTCGTCCTCGCCGCCATGCAGGCCCGCGCGGCCGAGCTCGGGTTGGACGGTTCGCCCTCGACCTGAGGCCGGGACGGGTCAGCGCACGGCCGCGACGGGCGAGCGCCACCCCGACGGACCCACCGGCCAGCGCAGCACCCAGACGACGCCACCCCGCACGGCGCCGGCGGGAAGGGGGCCGAAGCTGCGCGAGTCGAGCGAGGCGAGGGGCCGCCGGTCGTCGCCGACCACGAACAGCTCGTCCTGCGTCAACGTCACGGGCGCCACGTCGGCGCCGCCCGCGCGGCCCTGCGACAACCACGGCTCGGAGGCGGGCGCCCCGTCGAGGAGCCGCGCGCCCCGCGCGTACGCGATCGTCTGCCCGCCCGTCGCCACCACCCGCTTCAACAGGAGGGCGGGCGCGAACGGCCAGGCAGGGGCGGCGGCTCCGGAGCCCGCCGCGGTGGGGTCGGTCACGGCCACGACGCTCCCGTCGGCGGTCAACGGCCCGAGGAGCCCCGACCGCTCGAGGGCGGCGTGGAGGGGCGGCCTGATCACGACCACGAGCTGACCGGTGTGGAAGGTGGGGGCCATGCTCTCGCCGCTCACGCGGAGCACGGTCGCGCCCAGCTGGGTCACGGCCACGCCGAGCGCCAGTCCGACGAGGACGGCCAGGGCGCCGCGCAGGGCGGGCCGGGGCACGCGCGGGCCCGTCAGCCCTTCTTGCCGCCCCGCCCGACGACGCGCGAGAGGGTGCTCCGCATGGCCGTGAGGCCGGTGTCGAGGGTGCCCTTCCCGGCGGTCGCCTGCGGCTCGGCGTCCGGCGCCGGGTCCGTTCCCGCATCGGACCCGGCGGGCGAGTTGAGCGCCAACACCCCCGCCCAACCGCCCGCGGCAGCGAGCGCCCGTTCGGCGGCGCGTTCGCCCTCCCACACGATCTCCTCGAAGCTAGTGAACGACTCGATGCGGTAGTGCGGCATGGCCATGCGGATGCGCAGGTCGCTCGGGTGGATGCTGGCGTGGATGTCGACCAGGATCGACTGCTGGATGTCGGAGGCGCGGAACAGCATCTGCGCCATCGGGTTGCGTCGCTCCAGCTTGACGGTGGCGACCATCCGGTCCCACCAGCTGCCCTCGTCGCCTTGAGACGACACGTACACGGACTGTCGGGGCGGCGTGACGTCCGACGCGATGACGCGGTTGGCGCCAAGCCAGCTGGCTGCGTTGACGGGGAGGTTGTTCACGATGCCGCCGTCGGCGAGGGTGCGACCCTGGAGGTGGACTGGCTCGAACGCGCCCGGGAACGAGGCCGAGGCGCGCACGGCGGCCAGTAGGTCGCCGTCGCTCATCACGACCTCCTCGCCCGACTCGATGTCGGTCGCCACGACCGCGAGCGGCAGCTTCAGCTCGTCGAAGGTGGCGGGGAGGATCTCGCCGAGGAAGCCCTCCAGCCGGTCGCCCTTCAGCAGGCCGGTCTTGAGGGACAGGTCGACCACGTCGCGCCAGTTGGTGCGGTGCGCGAGCAAGTAGAGCTCCTCGGCGGTGGCGCCCGTCGCGTAGATCGCTCCCAGGATGGCGCCCATCGACGTGCCGGCGACCACGTCGAACTTGGCGCCGGCGCGCTCCAGCGCTCGCAAGACGCCGATGTGCGCGAAGCCCCGGGCCCCGCCGCCCGACAGGACCAAACCGACGCAGATGTGACGTCCTGCACGCTCCATCGCCGTGATGCTAGCACGCGCCGGGATACCTCCTCCCGGCGCGTGCGACGCTGGCGGGGCGGACCGCCCCCCGGGCCGGTGACCCGGGAGGCGCCCGCTCAGGGACCCCGTCAGGCGCCCTGCGGCGGGACGACGGCGAGGGTGACCTTCACCTCGCGGGTCGCCCCGTTGTTCCAGACCTTGAGCGTCATCACGTCGCCCGTCTTGGCGCCGACGAGCAGCTTCTGGATATCGGCACCCGTCTTGAGCGTCGCGCCGTTCGCCTCGAGGATGATGTCGCCACCGGCGGGATAGGTCTGACCGCCGATGCTCGCTTGGTATGCGGGGCCCTGCAGGCCGGCCGCCTCGGCCGGTCCACCCGGTTCGACCTGGACGACCATCAGGCCGTGGTCGGGCAGGTTGAGCGCCTTGCGGGCCTCGGCCGGGAACGACGCCACGTCGACCACGGAGATGCCGATGCGCGGCCCGTTCGCCACCGCGATGTTCTGGGCGTACTGGCCGACCAGACCGCCCTCGCGCATGAGCGGCAGGGCCTCCGCCAGCAGCTGGCTGGGCACGGCGAACCCGATGCCGATGTTGCCGGCGCTCCCGTTGCTGGTCATGCCGGGAACGATCATGGTGTTCACGCCCACCAGCCTGCCGGCCGAGTCGAGCAGTGGTCCGCCCGAGTTGCCGGGGTTGATGGCGGCGTCCGTCTGCACCATCGGGATCTCGATACGACCGATGGAGGGCAGTTCGCGCCCGATGGCGGAGACGATGCCTTGCGACACGCTCGACTGGAGGCCGAACGGGTTGCCGATGGCGATCACCTTCTGCCCGACCATGACCGCCGTGCTGTCCGCGAGCTCGAGCGGCAGCGCGTCGGCCGGCATCTTGCTGTCGTCCACGAGGCGCAGGAGCGCCAGGTCGTAGTCCGGGTCGGCCCCGACGACGGTCGCGGCGTACTCCTCGTCGACATCGGCGAACACCACCTTGATGCTGGCGCCGTCGGCCGTGTCCACGCCTGCTTCCACCAGCGCGTCCTTGACCACGTGGTAGTTGGTGACGATCTCGTTGCTGCCGATCACGAACCCTGAGCCGGTGCTCTGCTGCACCTGCTGCTGCTGCGGCAGCAGGTCGTTGAAGGGCGGGAACTGGAACGGCAGCGGGATCTGGTTGATCCGCGAGCCGCGGACCTCGACGTTCACTGCCACGACGCTCGGCCCCCAGCGGCGCACGATGTCGACGGTGTTCTGCTCGTCGGGCAGGAGGGCGGAGGTCGCCTGCGGGGTGGTGGTCGCTTGCGCCGAGACGGACCTAGACGGGAGCCAGACGGCGGCTCCCGCGGCGAGCAGAAGCCCGGCCGCGGTGAGCGTGATGATGCGGCGGTTGCGCACGGTACTCCTCCAAGGGCCCCACGGCGGGGCCCGGCGCGCGGCGCTTGGGGGCGCCGGCGTCCTGGAGCCACCCTAGCGCCGCGGCGTGAAGCGGGTCGTAGATGAGAATGAGCTTCGTGAACGAGCCGACATCGCGGCGCGGTTGCCGAGGCGCTCGAGCGCCAGGACGACTACGGCGCCGACGACGACCAGTCCCGCCGTGAGGAGCGCGGCGCCGGCGCCCCCCGCCGCCCACGGCCAGGTGGCGCCGCCTTCGGGCGAGACGTACGGCCAGACCTTGTAGAGGCTACCGACCATGAAGCCGGTGAGGAGGGCGAGCATCGGGTCCCGGTGGCGCTTGAGCAGGTAGGAGAGGAGACGCGCGAACGACAAGAGGCCGACCATCGCTCCCAGCGCGATGGGGACGATCACGCCGAGGTCGAAGCGCGCCAGCGCCGAGAGCGCCAGGTCGTACTTCCCGAGCAGGACGAGCACGAACGCACCCGAGATGCCCGGAAGGACCATCGCGCAGATGGCAAGGAAGCCCGAACCGAACAGGAAAGCGGTGCCGGAAGGCGTCTCGACCGGCGTGAGGGTCACGACGACGAGCCCCAGCCCGGCCCCGAGGGCGAGCGCCACGGCCGTGAAGGTCCGCCAGCGCGCCACGCGGCGCCCGACCACCAGGGCGGAGGCGGTCACCAGGCCGAAGAACACCGCCATGACGTAGCCGGGGTAGGTGGCGAGCAGGTGGCCTATCACCCGCGATAGCGTCACGAGCGCCGTGCCGATGCCTGCCAGCAGCGGGAAGAGCAGCGCTCCGTTCATCGCCTCGAAGGCGCGGCCGAGCCGCCCTCGCGTCAGGTGGCGCAGGAAGTCGCCACTCGACAGGGCGCTCAGCGACCCGAGCAGCCCCTCGTACACTCCGACGACCATGGCGATGGTGCCGCCGCTCACGCCGGGCACGATGTCGGCGCAACCCATCGCGAACCCCTTGAGGTAGGTTACCAGCGGTCTCGGGCGGTCCGTCGCTGGTGGGGGCGTGAGGTCGGGACGTGAGCCGGCGGGATCGGGCGGTGCGGGCACGCGCGGATGCTAGCACGCCCTCACCCGGGCGCCGGCGGCGCGGCCGTGACGGCCGGCCGCCGCATGGGGTACCCTTCGGGCGGGTAAGTCATGAGCGAGACGACGCTTCACGCCAGACTCGAGCAGACGTTGGCCGACCTCGGGGTCGAGGCGGGGGCCCTAGAGGAACTGGCCTCCAACCTGCTCTGGCGCATAGGCAGGGCGAACGACGACGGTCCGGTCACCGTGAGGGTCGGGCTCGCCTCTAGCGCGGAGCTCTTCCAGAGCCTGCAACGCCTGCGCGGTGCGGCGGACGCCGAGATCGAGGAGGCCGTGAAGGACGGCACGGTCAGGGTCGAGTGGGTGGGACCGCGTCTCCGGGGGGAGCGTTGAAGGGCGGCCCGGCCGTCACCGCGCTGCCTACCGACGACGGTTCCCGCCACCTGCGGTTCAGTCACGACGTCGCCTTCGGGTTGACCGTGGCCCTGGCCAGGACCGACGCCCTCGCGTTCGTGCGCGACGCCGGCCGGTCGCTGCGCCGCGCCGACTTCCTGGAGGAGCTCAGCGTCGCAAGTGGACCGCCGCCGACGGTCAGCGCGCAGCTGCCGGTGCACGCCGCCCCGTTCGGGGCGCGTCGACTGCCGTTCACGAGCGAGATCGTGCGGACGGCCGAGGGGGCGCGACTGGTGGCGGGACCGCCGCCGACCCCCGGCAGCGGCTGGGCCGAGGTCGGAGGTGAGGCGTGGGTGACCGCCGGCGAGGCGGGGCAGAGCCGGCTCGACTACCGGCTCACCGTGACCGTGACCCTGGCGCTGCCTGCCGCCGAGCGCTGGGGCATGCGCGCCCTGCTGAAGATGGTCGAGCTGGCGGGTGCCGCCGTGTTGCGGCGCGTCGTCGAGAGCCTGCCGAGCGCCGTGGAGGCGGCGGCCCTCGAGGAGGTCGCGGCCGTTGACGTGGCGGCGGCCCACGCGGTCGCGCCGCCCACGCTCGAGCCCGGCGCCTAGGCGACTATCACTTGCCGACGCAGAAGCGAGCGAAGATCTCCGCCAACGTCTCCGCCGCCAGCTCCTGGCGGCCGGTCACCGCGCCGAGCGCCTGCAGCGCCTCCTGCAGGTCGAGGGCGGCCATGTCGTGGCGCGCCGCGGCCGCCTGCAGGCCGGCGCGCTCCACCGCCTCGAGCGCCGCTTCCAGCGCGGTCACGTGCCGCTCGTTGCCGACCCAGTACTCCGCACCCGCGGCCGAGCCGAGCAGGGCGGCGACGATCCGCTGCTCGAGCTCCCTCAGCCCGGCGCCCGACTCGGCCGACACGCGTATGGCGCTGGGCGCGGACGGCGGGAGCGGGAGATCCGCCAAGGCCCAGGCCGCGGCGAGGTCCGACTTGGTCGCCACGACCAGAGTCCGTTCGGCACCCGGTCCCGGTGCTCCCTTCGGGACCGCCGGCGGCGTCGTTCCGTCAGCGAGCAAGCCGATCTCGGCGAGCAGGCGCCGGTCGGCGCCGTCGAGCGGCCGCGACCCGTCGATCAGCACGAGCCTTAGGTCGGCCTGGGCCGCGATGCGCCGCGCGACCTCGACGCCGGCCGCCTCGACCCTGTCGCCGGCCGTCCGTAGCCCTGCCGTGTCGATGGCGACGAGCGGGATGCCGCCCAGCGTCAGCGGCGCCTCGAGGTAGTCGCGGGTGGTGCCCGGGTCGGCGCTGACCAGCGACCGCTCGTACCCCACCAGGGCGTTCAGCAGGCTCGACTTGCCGGCGTTGGGTCGCCCAAGCAGCGCCAGGCGCGCCCCGCTGCGGCTGAGTCGACCCGCGTCGGCCGTGGCCAGTAGCGCCCGCAGGTCGGCCACCGCCCGCGCCAGTGGCGCCGCGAGCTCGTGCTCCGGCACCCCCTCGTCGGGGTAGTCGAAGCCCGCCTGCACGGCGGCGTAGGCGGCGAGCAGGTCGGCCCGGATGGCGCCGAGGCGCGCGGTGAGGCCGCCGCTGAGTCCGTAACCGGCGTTGCGGCGGGCCGCGTCCGTCTGCGCGGTCACCACGTCCATGACGCTCTCGGCCTGCGCGAGGTCCAGGCGCCCCGACAGGTAGGCGCGCAGCGTGAACTCGCCGGGTCCGGCGGCGCGCGCGCCGGCCGCCCTGCAGGCGTCGACCGTCGCGCGCAGCACGGCCGGGCCGCCGTGCGTCTGGATCTCGACCACGTCCTCGCCCGTGTAGGAGCGAGGCCGCCGGAAGGTCAGGAGCAGGGCCTCGTCGACGTAGGCGTCGGCCGCGCGCACGGTGCCGTAGACGACGCGGCCGGCGGCGCGCGTGCTCGGTGGACCGCCGCGCCGCGGCGCGAAGACGACGTCGGCCACGGCGTAGGCGCCGGGACCCGACAGCCGCACCACGCCGACCGCGCCGGTGCCGGGGGCGCTGGCGATGGCGACGATGGTGTCGCCGAGGGGGGGTAGGGTTGCCACGCCTCATGGTGGCACCCCGGCCGCCGCGCGACCGTCGGGCGGGGGCCGGGCCGGCGCCGCCGCGCCCCTTCGCTGGTAGAATCGCGGCCACCGCGCGCTCAGCGCCGCCCCCGGAGGCACCGTGGACACGATCGCCGCCCTGCAGCGCCTCGCCTCTCCCACCCTGGACGGCGTGATGCTGTTCGTGACGGACCTCGGTTCGCAGGAGGCCTACACCGTGTTCCTCGTGCTCGCCTACCTGGCCTTGGATGCGTCCTTCGGCCGGCGGCTCGGGGTGACGTTCCTGCTCGGCGCCTACGCCAACGACCTCGTCAAGGTCGTCGTCGCGGCTCCCAGGCCGTTCGAGGTGGATCCGTCGGTCTTGCGGACCGGCGCCGCGGCGACCGCGCCAGGCAGTTCGTTCCCGTCGGGGCACGCCCAGGCCGCGACGACCTTCTGGCTCCTCACGGCCCGCTTCGTCGAGCGGGGCTGGGCGTGGCTCCTCGCGGGCGCCCTCATCGTGCTCGTCTCCCTGTCGCGCGTCTACCTCGGGGTGCACTACCCGCGCGACGTGCTGGCGGGCGTCGCGCTCGGCCTGGTGGTGGTGCTGGCCGCCGCTTTCGTGACGAGACTCGCCCTGTCGCCCGGCAAGGCAGCCGTCGTGGCGCTCGGCGCGTTGGCGCCGCTGGCGCTCCACCTCCTCGTCACCACGCCCGACTCGCACGTGCTGCTGAGCGCCGTGTCTGCGTTCGTCGTCGGGCCGGAGCTGATAGTCCACCGCGCCAAGGGCGGGGTCGTCACCCGGCTCCTGATGGGCCTGGTGGGCGTGGCGCTCGTGGCGGCCGTCATGCTGACGACCTCGCTCGTCTTGAGCGAGGAACTCAAGCGCGGCGCCTTGACGTCGTACCTCCGTTACCTGGTCATCGCGCTGACGGGCACCGTCGTCGCGCCTCTGGCCTGCCGCGCGCTCAGGCTCAGCGGTGGACCGGTGGTCGCGGCGGGTGGCGCCAGGCGGCCGTGAGCGTGGCGGGGCCTGAGTCCGTGGCGCCGCCGCGTCGGCGCGTGCGCCTGACCCTCGAGTTCGATGGCACCGACTTCCGCGGGTGGCAGCGCCAGGCGAGTGGCGAGCGCACGGTGCAGGCCACGGTGGAGGCCGCCTTCGCGGCCCTGCCGGGCGAGCACTCCGCCGTGCTGGCGGCGGGCCGCACCGACGCCGGCGTTCACGCGCTGGGCATGGTGGCGCACGTCGACACGACCTCCACCATCCCTCCCGAGAAGTTGCGCCTTGCCCTCAACGCTCACCTGCCGGACGACGTCAAGGTGTTGACGCTCGCGCCGGCGGCGCCCGACTTCGAGGCGCAGTTCGACTGCCGCTACCGGCGCTACCTCTACCGGTTGCGCGTCATGCGCGGCGACCCGCGGGGAATGGTCATCGACCGTCATCGCCTGCTGGCCGTCCACTGGCTCCCCGACGTGGCGGCCATGCAGGCCGCGGCCGCGAGCCTCCTGGGCACCCACGATTTCGCCACCTTCGCCACGCAGGAGACCCGCAGCACCGTCCGCACCGTCCACCTCTGCGAGCTGCGCGAGGAGCGGGGGGAACTCAGGCTGCACGTGGCCGCCGACGGCTTCCTGCGCAACATGATCAGGACGATCGTGGGCACGCTGCTCTGGGTGGGCCGCGGCAAGCTCGCGCAGGCCGACATGCCGCGCCTGCTGGCGGCCAGGGACCGGCGCCTGGCCGGTCACAACGTCGGTCCTCAGGGGCTCTACTTCGTGGAGGCCGGGTACGGCGCCTGGGACCGGGCGACCTCGGAGCGCGCCGCGGCCGACCTCGCGGTGTGAGCGCGGCCGGCAGGGGCGCCGGGCGCGCCACGCCACGGCCCCGCCGTATACTCGCACCCATGACAATCAGGATCCGGCCGCCGCAGGACGCCGACCTCGAGGCGCTCGCGACGATAGACGCCGACTACGCTGCCCTGCACGGCGTGGAGCCGGTCATCACGCCCGGCGCCCTGCGTTTCTTCGAGAGGAGCGGCCACTCGTTCGTCGCCGAGGGGACCCGGGAGGGGGCCGTCGCCGGCTTCCTCCTGGCGCAGGCCGTGTGGTCCGGCGAGCGGCCGACCGTGCACGGCACTCGCCTCGCCGTGAGCCGGAGCGGGAGCGCCGCGTCGCGCTCGGCGCTGGTCAAGGCGTTGGTCAAGAGCGCCTACGACGCCGGCGTGTACGACCTCTTCTTCAGGACGCCCGCCGGGGACGAGGCGTTGCGCTCCGTCCTGGCGGCAGAGGGCTACCTACCGGACGACCAGCTCACGGTCCAGCTGGTGCTGGGGTCGCGCGGCCAGGGATGGGCGGCATCCCGCGGTGCCTGACGACACGGCGCGGATACTCATGGGCGTGCGCGGCATGGACACCGACCAGGCGCGCGAGGTGGTGATGACCGCCCTTCGGGGAGTGGCCGGAGTGAGCCACGTCGAGGCCGGCGACGCCCTCCGGGTGGCCGTCGAGTACGACCCGACAGAGGTGACCGCCATGGACCTCATCCGTGCGCTCAGGCGCATCGGCTTCCTCGCCGGCATGGAGTGAGGGGCGCCCGCGTCGGTGGTGGCGGTACAATGCCCGACCAGGTGAACGCGGACGGTGAGCGCCGGGGCTTCGACCCGACCAGCGGCCCGCGCCAGGAGGACTCAGGCATGCCCGACGAGAACACGCGCCAGGCCGAAACGGGAGGGGAGGCGGGCGCCGCGCCGGCCGCGGGGGAGGCGACGAAGCGGCCGCCCGGCAAGGCCGTGCCGGGGCTACTCGGCACGTTCGGCAAGCCGAAGGGGGACGCCAAGGAGCGCCCCATCGACCAGGTGAGGGTGTCCGACGCGGCCCTGGCGAGCATCATCGGCCTGTCGGCGCACGAGGTGCCGGGGGTGGTGGGCATGGCCCCGGCCAGCATGTCGGAGGGCCTCAGGCGCCTCCTGGGAGCGCGCCAGGTGGACGAGGGGGTCGTCATAGAGCACCCGCGCGGCGAGCGGCGCGCCGACGTCGACCTGCACGTGGTCGTCGCCTACGGGGTGAGCATCCCCGTCGTGGCCGACTCCGTGCGCGAGCGCGTCAGGTACGCCGCCGAGCACTACGCCGGGATAACGCTGGACCTCGTCCGCGTGCGGGTGGTCGGGGTCAGCCGTGGCTGAGGGGTTGCGTAGCGGGGCGTGGGGCCCCGACGCGGTCGCCAAGGCGTTCATGTTCGCCACGGAGTGGCTCGGCGTGCACGTGGAGGAGGTGAACGCGCTCAACGTCTACCCGGTGCCCGACGGCGACACCGGCACCAACATGCACCTCACGCTGCAGGCGGTGAGGCGGCAGCTGGTGGCCGACAAACCGGAGCGCATGGACCAGGTGGCGCGCGCCCTCTCCTACGGTTCGCTGCTCGGCGCGCGCGGCAACTCCGGCGTGATCCTGTCGCAGGTGCTCAAGGGTTTCGCGGACTCCATCAGGGGGCACAAGGCCGTCGACGCCGCCGGGCTGTCGGCGGCGCTCCTCGCCGGCTCCGACTCGGCGTACGCCGCCGTCATGAAGCCGGTCGAGGGCACGATCCTCACCGTGGTGCGCGAGTCCGCCGCGGCGGGGGAGGAGTACCTGGCGGCCCACCTCGAGGGGACCGGCGCCGAGGCGGGCCCCAACGGCCGGGCGCCCGTGCCCGTCGACGTGCTGCGCGCCGTGGTCTCCGCCGGTCGCGACTCGCTCGAACGCACCCCCGACCTCCTCCCCATCCTCAAGCAGGCGGGCGTCGTCGACGCCGGCGCCCTCGGTTACCTCCACCTCCTCGGCGGGATCCTCGCCTACTTCGAGGACCGCGACCTGCCGCCGCCGCCCAAGGTGACGCGCCGCGCGCAGGAGCAGTTCGAGGAGGAGGCGTACGGCTTCTGCACCGAGTTCCTCCTGGCGGACGTCAAGGAGCCAACCAGCGTCATCCGCGAGCTGGTGGCGCCGTTCGGCGACTCGCTGCTCGTGGTGGGCGCCGAGGGGTTCGTGAAGGGGCACATCCACACGGAGGAGCCCGAGCGGCTCCTCGCCGCGGTGGCCCGGCACGGCCGCATGGTGCGCTCCAAGGTCGAGGACATGAGCGAGCAGCACTCGGAGATCCTCGCCGACGTCGACGCGGCCCACGCCGAGCCGCCCCGCAGCGCCGCCGTGGCGGTCGCCAACGGCTACGGCGTCACCCGCGCCTTCCGGACGCTGGGCGTGCGGGTGGTGGGCGGCGGGCAGACGGACAACCCGTCCGTCGAGGACATCGCCGACGCCGTCCGCAGCGTTGGCGCGCACTCCGTGATAGTCATGCCCAACAACAAGAACATCGTCATGGCCGCCGAGCGCGTGAGCGAACTCCTGCCCGACAAGCGGAAACTGTCAATAGTTGATTGCCGCTCGGGTTACTGAGTTTGGATTGTCGGGC
>JACFNR010000026.1:0-27425 GCA_019454765.1 Trueperaceae bacterium
GGGGGCCGGGGCCCCGGCCGGGGGCCGGGGGGGGGCGGCTGGTTTCCGGCGCCGGTCGGGCGGCCCGGGGGGGCGGGGGCGGCGCGGCCGCCCGCGGCGGCGCGCCGCGGGTGGGGTCAGAGGCCTAGGCTCCAGGTGAGGGGCACGTCCGAGTCCGCGGGCGACACGCGCACGTAGCCCTGCATCTCCTGGTGCAGCGCCGAGCAGAAGTCGGTGCAGTAGAAGGGGTAGACGCCCTCCTTGGTGGGCTTCCAGGTGACGGTGAGGGTCTGGCCGGGCTTGATCAGGATGTTGGCGTCCTGCATGCCCTGGACGGCGAAGCCGTGGGGGACGTCCCAGTCCTGTTCGAGGTTGGTGACGTGCCAGTAGACGGTGTCGCCGACCTTGACGCCCTCGATGTTGTCGGGCGCGAAGTGCGAGCGGATGGAGCTCATGTAGACGTGCACGTCGGTGCCGTCACGCACGACCTTCGTCTCGGCCTCGCTCTTCACGACGTACGGGTGCTCGTTGGCGGCCAGGTCGTAGATGAGCTTGCTGTTGGGCGCCACGAGCTCGGCCGGTAGGGCCTGGGCGTAGTGCGGCTCGCCCAGCGTCGGGAAGTCGAGGAGCATCTGCATGGTGTTGCCGTTGATGTCGATGAGCTGCGCCGACTGGGTGAGCTCGGGGCCCGTCGGGAGGTAGCGGTCCTTGGTGATCTTGTTGAGCGCCACCACGTACTTGTCCCACGGCTTCATGCTGTCGCCGCCGGGGATCATCAGGTGACCGATGGAGTAGTAGACGGGGATGCGGTCGGTGACCTGGAAGTCCTTGAGGTTCCACTTGATGATCTCGGAGGTGATGAAGCAGCTGGAGTAGACGTTGCCCTTGCTGTCGAACTCGTTGTGTAGCGGACCCAAGCAGGCGCGCTCCACCTGGCCGGCCACGATCTCGTCGAACGCGAGGATGGGCACGCCGTACGACTCGCCCTCGAACTTCTTGCCCTCGATGGCGGCGAGCATCTTCTCGAAGCTGTGGACGGCGATGGTGGCGGAGAGCTTGCCGCCAGGGACGATGAACCTGCCCGTCGGGTCGACGTCCACGCCGTGCGGCGACTTGGGCGTTGGCAGGAAGTACACGAGGTCCGAGCAGTCCTCGGGCTGGAGGACCTTGACGCTGTCGCCCCAGGTCGTCTCGGCGGTGTGGGTCTTCTCGTTCAGGCGGTTGCGGGCGTAGTACGACGGGAAGTCGGTGGCCAGGCCCTCGGCGACGCACTGCTCGGCGCGACGCCAGTTGACGGCCGTGACGAAGTCCTTGTCGTGCTGCGAGGCGTTCACCTCGAGCAGGGTGTGGGACTCCTCGCTGTTGTAGGACGAGAAGAAGCACCAGTCGGCCGAGGGGCCCTTGCCGCAGTGCGCCAGGTCGTAGTCGAAGCCCGGCATCATGATCTGGAACGCCACGTCCATCTCGCCCGAGGTGGGTTCAACCGACACGAAGGTGAGCATGCCCTTGAAGTTGCCCTTGTAGTCGGCGATCGGCATGTCGCGCTGCGGGACGGGCACGCTGAAGCGCGTGCCGGCCACGACGTACTCGCTGTTCATGGTGGTGAATGGCGAGGGGTGGTTGCCGGCGATGTTGGGGATCTCGATGATCTCGACCGTCTCGAAGGTGGAGAGGTCGATCCTGGCGATGCGCGG
Organism: Trueperaceae bacterium; assembly: GCA_019454765.1. Classification (NCBI taxonomy): domain Bacteria; kingdom Thermotogati; phylum Deinococcota; class Deinococci; order Trueperales; family Trueperaceae; species Trueperaceae bacterium. Next base: position 1,674 of record JACFNR010000026.1, read on the forward strand.
GGTGTTGTTGCCGTTGATGAAGATCCAGCGACCGTCAGGCACCCCGTTGGTCATGGAGAGCTCGGGGTGGTGCGAGTCGTCCCAGTAGACGGGGCCGTGCGAGGTGTTCATGAAGGCCTTGGTCTCTTCCGAGTAGCCGTAGCCGTTCTCGCCGTACTGGGAGAAGACCGGGATGTTCTTGATCGTGCGCCCGGAAGGCAGGCCGACCACGCTGAGCTGCCCGTTGAAGCCGCCGGAGAAGAAGCCGTAGAACTCGTCGTGCTCGCCCGGCGGCACGAAGGTGCGGCTCGCGGCGTCGCTCGCCGTGCGCGCCTGGTTCCGTGCACCTTGCGCCAGCACCAGACCGGCCGCGAGGACGGCGAAGCCCAGCAACACTAGGACCAACCTGCGTTTCTTCATCGTTCCACTCCTTTTGCGCTCGAACTAGGTCGCCGGTCTCGAGTCGTCAGAGCCCCAGGTCCCTATCGACCTGGCGGAAGTACTCGAGGATGCCGCGGACCTGCTCTTCCGTGAGGGGGAGTTGCGCCATGGGCGTCATGTACTCGGCGAGGAGCTCGTAGGCAGTCTCGTCTTGGAAGATCATCTCGTTCGTGTTGAGGATCATGTTCATGATCCACTCGGGGGAGCGCCGCACGGTGACGCCCGCCATGTCGGGTCCCACGTAGCGCTCGCCGAACTTGTGGCAGGCGGAGCAGAAGGCGACGAAGGTCGCCTCGCCCTCGGCGGCGAGGGCGTCGTCGATCGTGTCGGGGAGCACGAGCTCCTGGATGGGGCCGATCCCCTTGGGGAGCTCCTTGGCCTCTTGGGCGAAGGCCGCCGCCGCCACCAGCGCGAGCGCGGCGAGCAGCATCAGTAGCGGGGACCGCGAAAGGGCGCGGCCAGAGCGTCTTGCACCGAACATCCGGACACCTCCATGTTGTGAACGTCCATCCTGGACCGTTCCGTCCACATTAGGAGCGTCGCGGAAGGGGGCCTAGGGACTTTAGACCCCACATCTGCCCCACATCTGCCCGCGGTGCGGCCCACATCCGCGATGTTGGTCGCAGTGGGGTGCGCTTCCGCGCCGGTGGGGTGTTCCGTTGCCGTATGTGCGGTCTAACCGTGGCCGAACCGGCCCGGTCGCGCGGACTCATGCCGCGGGGCCGACGAGCGTGTACCCTCGTTGGTGGCGCCCCGCGGAGGGCCGGACGACCGCTCCGGTCCGCCGCCCGGCGCACGCGGAGGAGACGACTCGCATGTTGCTGATCTTCATAGTGACGATGGCCGCCACCGTGCTGGTGCAGCTATACCTGCGCAACACCTACGCCCGCTGGCAGGCGGCGCCCACCGTGTCGGGGCTCACGGGCGCGCAGACCGCCCGCGCCATCCTCGACGCCAACGGCCTCACCGACGTGAGCATCGAGGAGGTGCCGGGTCAACTCACCGACCATTACGATCCGTCGCACAGGGTGGTGCGCCTGTCGGCCGTCAACCACCGCGGTGCCAGCGTGGCCGCGCACGCCGTGGCGGCGCACGAGGTCGGGCACGCCATCCAGCACGCCCACGCCTACGCGCCCCTGCGGTTCCGCACGGCGCTCGTGCCGGCCGCCAACATCGGGTCGCGCTTCGCGCCGTGGATCATCGTCCTGGGCGCCATGCTCGGCGCCATGGGCATGATCCAACTTGGCATCGTGCTATTCGGACTGGCCGTCCTCTTCCAGGTCGTCACGTTGCCCGTGGAGTACGACGCCAGCCGACGCGCCGGAGCGGAGCTCGCGCGCCTGGGCCTGGCGACCAGCGGCGAGGTCGCCGGCACGAAGCAGGTCCTCAACGCCGCCGCCCTCACCTACGTGGCCGCCGCGGCGGCTTCCGTCATGTACCTGCTCTACTACCTCTCGATGTTCCTGGGCTCGCGCGACTGAGGCCGGCCCGCCCTACAAGATGTTGTATGCTGCGCGGAGCGTGCTCCTTTAAGTAGTACGTGACCGCGCAGAGCCCGGCGGCGCGACCCAAGCGCGCCGGGGCCGCCCCGAATGGGCGGTGGGGGAAGCTGGTGAGAGTCCAGCGCTGTCCCGCAACGGTAAGGCCGCCACCATGGCGCCGAGCCCGGCTACCCGCTGCACGGTGAGTCCCGTTGCCCTCGACGGAAGGGCGGAAGGCGGTAAGCCGTGCTCCACACTGACAAGACGACGAACGACCCCGTGCACCTCGGCGGGCCGGCGCCCTCCCGGCCGGCGCGGCCGCGGCGCGGCGCGGCGCGCGCCGCGAGGCAGCCGTTCGCGTGGCTCAACCAACAGAGCCGCGAGTTCCTCGCCGGCGGCTACCTCCTGCCGGGCGTCACGCCGGAGGCGCGCCTGCGCCAGATCGCCCAGCGCGCCGAGGAGCTCCTGCCAGGCATGCCGGGCTTCGCCGAGCGCTTCCTCGATTACCTGGGGCGCGGCTGGTACTCCCTGGCGTCGCCCGTGTGGGCGAACTTCGGCCTCGACCGCGGGCTCCCGATATCCTGCTTCGGAACTTACGTGCCCGACAGCATGGAGGGCATCCTGGGGGCGGCCGCCGAGGTCGGCATGATGAGCAAGTACGGGGGTGGGACGAGCGCCTACTTCGGCGACCTCCGGGGCCGGGGTAGCCCCATCCGCCACAACGGCCAGTCGGAGGGCGCCGTGAACTTCATGCGCCTCTTCGACACCCTCATCGACGTCACCAAGCAGGGCGCCACGCGCCGCGGCTCCTTCGCTGCCTACCTGCCCATCGACCACCCCGACGTTCGCGAGTTCCTCGAGATCCGTTCCGACGGCAACCTCATCCAGAACCTCTTCTTCGGCGTCACCGTGGGCGACGCCTGGCTCGAGGCCATGATCGCTGGCGACCGCGACAAGCGCGAGCTGTGGGCGCGCGTGCTGCAGAAGCGCAGCGAGGTGGGGCTACCCTACGTGCTGTTCGAAGGCAACACGAACAGGGGCGCCGCCGACGTCTACCGCGACCGCGGCCTGCCCATCCGCTCCAGCAACCTCTGCAGCGAGATCGCCCTGCCCGTGAGCGAGGACGAGTCGTTCGTCTGCTGCCTCTCCAGCATGAACCTGCTCCACTTCGACGAGTGGCAGGACACCGACGCGGTGGCCACGCTCGTGTACTTCCTCGACGCCGTCATGAGCGAGTTCATCGCCAAGGCCGCCACCCTGCCGCACCTGGCGCGGGCCCGCCGCTTCGCGGAGCGCCACCGCGCGCTCGGGCTGGGCGTGCTGGGGTGGCACAGCTACCTCCAGGCGCGGTTCGTTGCCCTCGGCAGCCTGACCGCCGCCGCGCTCAACAAGCGGGTCTTCAAGACGGTCCGCGAGGCGGCCGACGGCGCCAGCGCCGAGCTGGCCCGGCGCTACGGCGAACCGGCGCTGCTCGAGGGCTACGGGCGCCGCAACGCCACCCTCATGGCCGTCGCGCCCACCACCTCGAGCTCGTTCATCCTCGGGCAGGTGTCGCAGTCGATCGAACCGCTCCGCTCCAACTACTACGTCCGCGACCTCGCCAAGTCCGTCACCACCTACCGCAACCCCGCGCTGCAGGCGCTCCTGGCCGAGCGCGACGCCGACACCCCCGCCGTGTGGCGCAGCGTCCTCGAGCACGACGGCAGCGTCCAGCACCTCGACTCACTGGACGACGAGGAGAAGGCCGTCTTCGCCACGTTCTCGGAGGTGAGCCAGCTCGACCTGGTCGTGCAGGCCGGGCAGCGGCAGGAGTACATCGACCAGGGGCAGTCGCTCAACCTGATGGTGCATCCGGCCACGCCCACGAAGGACCTGAACGCGCTCCACCTGGAGGCGTGGCGCCGGGGCGTGAAGAGCCTCTACTACCAGCACAGCATCAACGCCGCCCAGGCGTTCAACCGCGACCTCCTCGTGTGCTCGAGCTGCGAGGCGTGAGCGGGGCCGTGGTCGGCGCCGCGACGACGGGCGGCAGGCGCCTCGACGTCCCCCGTCGCGAGCTGCGGCCCGCCGAGTACCCGGAGCTCCTCGACTACCGCGACGCCATCAGGCACTCCTACTGGCTCCACACCGAGTACAACCTCACCGAGGACGTCCACGACTTCCACGCCCGCGTGACTGAGGTGGAAAGGAGCGCCATCAAGAACGCCATGCTGGCGATCTCGCAGGTGGAGGTGGCCGTCAAGACGTTCTGGGGCGACCTCCACAAGCGCTACCCGAAGCCCGAGATCGGCGCCGTCGGGTACACGTTCGCGGAGAGCGAGGTCAGGCACCAGGACGCGTACGCGCACCTGCTCGACGTCCTGGGCCTGAACGGCGAGTTCGCGCGCCTGGACGCCAGCCCGCTGCGTGCGCGCCTCGACCTGCTCGACGCGCACCTTGCCCGGCCGCGGCAGGCGGCGGGCGCGGAGGCGGGGCGCGAGGCGGCGCTCGAGCTCCTCCTGTTCAGCGCCTTCACCGAGCACGTGAGCCTCTTCAGCCAGTTCCTGATCATGAAGGCGTTCGACAGGCACAAGAACCTGTTCAAGGGCGTCGCCAACATCGTGGAGGCGACCAGCAAGGAGGAGCAGCTCCACGGCCAGTTCGGCTACCACCTCGTGAGGCTCCTGCGCGAGGAGAACCCCGGTTGGTTCGACGCCGACTTCGACGCGCGCGTGGCCTCGGCGTGCCGCGACGCCTACGCGGCCGAGACGATCGTGCTCGACTGGATCCTGGAGGCGGGCGAGCTCGACTTCCTGCCGCGCGAGGTCATCGACGCCTTCGTCATGCAGCGCTTCGACGCTGCCCTGGCGGCCGTGGGCCTCGCGCCGATCTTCGAGCCCGATCCGGCCCTGGTGGCGCGAAGCCTCTGGTTCGACGAGGAGGTGCTGGCCGGCAAGCATTACGACTTCTTCCACAAGCGCCCGACCGCCTACGCCAAGAAGACGAAACCGATCACGAGCGACGACCTGTTCGGCTGACTGCCCGGTGCCGCCGGGCGCCGCCAAGGTCAGAGCCCGAGGTAGGCCCGCCGTATCATCGGGTCGCCGCGCAGCTGCGCCGAGGCTCCCTCCAAGACGATGCGCCCGTGCTCCAGCACGTAGGCGCGGCTACTGATCTTGAGGACCTGCGTCACGTTCTGCTCCACGAGCAGGATGGGTAGCCCGGTCGCGGCGACGCCCGAGACGACGTGCATCACCTCGCGTACGAGCAGGGGCGCCAGGCCGAGGCTGGGCTCGTCCATGATGAGCACCTTCGGGTGCAGCATGAGGGCCCGGCCGATGGCCACCATCTGCTGCTGCCCGCCCGACAGGGCGCCGGCCGGCACGCGGCGCTTGGCGTGCAGGTCCGGGAAGAGTGCGTACACGCGCGCGAACCCCTCGGCGCGCCGAGCCCGCGCCGGCGGCAGGTAGGCGCCGAGCGCCAGGTTCTCCTCGACCGTCATGTCGCCGAAGAGCTGGCGGCCCATGGGGACGTGGGCCAGGCCGCGCAGCGCCAGGTCGTGGGGCCTCAGGCCCGTGACGTCCTCGCCCGCCAGCAGGACGCGGCCGCGGCGCGGCCGGATCATCCCCGACACCGCGCGCAGGATGGTCGACTTGCCGCTGCCGTTCCCGCCGACGAGCCCCACCAGCTCGCCGGCCCCCACGTGAAGGGAGACGCCGAAGACCACCTGCAGCTCGCCGTAGCCGAGGTCGGCGTCGACCACCGACAGGACGGGCTCGGGACTCGGCGGCGCCTCCGGAGCGCCCAGCGAGCTCATCGTCCCCTGAGAGCCCTCACTCATCGGCGCCCCCGAGGTACGCCTCCACCACGCGCTCGTCGTTCATGACCACGGCGGGGGCGCCGTGGGCGATCTTCTCGCCGAACGCGAGCACCACGACCTCCTCGCACAGCTCGGTGACGGCCTGCATGATGTGCTCCACCAGCACCACCGCCATGCCGCCCTCGGCCAGGGAGCGCACGAAACCGATCATCTCCTTGAGCGCGGGCGGGTTGAGGCCGGCCATCAGCTCGTCGAGGAAGAGGACGCGTGGCTCGACCGCCAACGCCCTGGCGAGCTCGAGCCGCCTGCGCCGCGCGAGGTTGAGGTCGGCGGACGGCTGCAGCGCGCGGTCGGCGAGGCCCACGAGCTCGAGCGCGTGGTGCGCCGCCCGCTCGGCGGCCGCGCGCCCCGGGGCTCGCAGGAACGCCGGGATGAGCACGTTCTCGAGCACCGTTAGTCCCTCGAAGGGGCGCTCTATCTGGAAGGTGCGGCCCATGCCCAGGCGCGTGCGCGCGTAGGGCGCCAGGCGCCCTACGTCGCGCCCGAAGAGGCGCACCGTCCCGCGCCGCGTCCTGGCGTAGCCGCTGAGGGCGTTGAAGAGCGTCGACTTGCCGGCGCCGTTGGGGCCGATGATGCCGACGATACTGCCTTCGTCCACGGCGAGCGACACGTCGTTCACGGCGATCAGGCCGCCGAACTGCACCGTGACGCGCTCAGCCTCCAGAGCTCTCGACATACCGCCTCCGGACGGTCCGCGCCCGCAGGGCGCCCATCAACCCCCGCGGCACGAACAGGACCACCATCACGATGAGGAGCCCGTAGATGAGCAGGTTGGCCTGGGCGAAGGCGGTGCGGAACGCCTCGCCCGCCAGGGTGAGGAGCGCCGCGCCGACGAGGGGGCCGAACAGGGTGCCCCGCCCACCGATGATGGCGACGAGCGCTATGCGAACGCTCAGGTGCAGCTCGAACATCGGTTGCGGTTGCAGCGCCGAGAGGAAGACGCCGTAGATGCAGCCGCCAAGCGCCGTGAGGCCGCCGGACAGGACGAAGGCCCACGACTTCACCGCCACCGGGTCGATGCCGGCCGCCTGGGCCGCCTCCTCGTCCTCGCGCACGGCGCGCATCTGGTAACCGAGCTTTCCGCGCGTGACCGCCAGCACCACCACCAGGACCAGCAGCAGGTAGGCGAGCGCGAGCCAGAACTCCGTGTGGCGGCTGAACAGGTCGAGGCCGAACGGCTCCTTCAGGTCGAAGATGAAGATGCCGACGGCGCCGCCGGTGAGCCCGCGCTCGTTGATGGCCACGAGGCGCAGGATCTCGGCGACGGCGATGGTGGACAGCACGAAGTAGGCGCCCCGCAACCCGAAGGTGAGGCGACCCCACAGGAACGCCAGGACGGCGGCGAGCAGGACGGCGAGTAGGGCGCCCCACCAGGGCGCCAGGTCGAACTTGCCCGCCGTGACGGCCACCGTGTAGGCGCCGAGCCCCACGAAGGCGGCGTGACCGAGGCTCGTCTGGCCCGTCCAGCCGCCCAGGAGGTCCCAGGCGCTCGCCCAGCCGGCCAGGAGCAGCAGGCCGATGCCGAGCGAGAGCGAGCTGGGGAAGAGGAGGTACCAGGCGACGCCGGCCGCCGCCACGACGCCAAGGCCCAACCAGCTGCCCGCCTCGCCGCGGCCGCGCCCGCCGGTCATACGCGTTTCACCGTGCGCCCGAACAGCCCCTCGGGGCGCAGGAGCAGGACGAGGAGGAACGCCAGCAGGCCGTAGGCGTCGCGGTAACCGGAGGAGAGGTAGGAGGCGCCCATGAACTCGACGACCCCGAGCAGGAGCCCGCCGCCGATGGCACCCGGCACGCTGCCCAGCCCGCCAAGCACCGTCACGACGAACGCCTTGAGCGTGTAACCGGAGCCGACCGTCGGCACCGCGAACAGCAGGGGCGCGAGGATCACGCCGGCGCACATGGCCACCGCCATGCCGAGCCCGAAGACGAGGGCGTGGATGCGCGGCGTGTCGATGCCGACCAGCTCGGCGCCAAGGCGGTTCTGGGCCGTGGCGCGCACGGCGCGGCCGAACTCGGTGCGGGTGAGCACGAGCCACAACGCCACGATCGATGCCACGGTGAGCGCGCCGGCGATGAGCTGCGCCACCGGCAGGCGCACGCCCGCCACCGTGACGGTCGCCGTGGCGTACGGCACGTAGATGGACATGGGCTCGGCGCCGAAGACGAGGAACAGCACGTTCGAGATCACCAGCGCCAGGCCGAGGGTGGCGAGCAGGGTGGCGTCGGGCGGAGCGTCGATGAGGCGCGTGAGCACGGTGCGCTGCAGGAGGGCGCCGACCACGAAGCCGAGGGGGGCGGCCACCAGGAGGGAGACGTACGGGTCGAGCCCCAGGTACTTGAAGCAGACGATGGCGGTGTAGATTCCCACGGCCACGAACTCGCCGTGCGCGAAGTTGATCACGCGCATGACCCCGAAGATGAGCGACAGCCCGACGCCGATCAGCGCGTAGATGCCGCCGATCAGGAGGCCGCCCGTCAGGTTCTGGAGGAAGGGAGCCAGCCCCTCCAAGGTCACCGGCTCCCTTCGTGCGTGGTCGTCAGCAAGTCAGGTGAGCGTCAACGCGCGTCCCAGGCGGGGGTCTCGAGCAGGTCGTTGACCACCTTGCCGTTGACGAACACCGTCACGAACTCGCCGTTCACCACCTGCTCGGCGACGGCCGGCAGCGGCGCCTGGTTCTTGTACCCGGCGTAGTCCTCGAAGGTGATCGGCCCGAACACCGTGTCGGGGAGGTCGGTGGCGCGCAGGGCGGCGCGCACGTCGTCGGGCTCGAAGGAGGCGGCGCGCGACAGGGCGTCCACGGCCGTGATGATGGCGACGTACGCCTCGGCGGCGTGGTAGGACGGCGTGCGCCCGAGGATGGCGCTCAGGCGCTCGTTCAGCTCGGCCGCGCCCGGGTACGGGACGTCCTTGGTCCACATGGTGGCGGTGTACACGTAGTCGGCGGCCGGGCCGGCGCCCTCGATGAAGCCCGGCAGCGCGAAGCCGGCGGCGCCACCCGCGAACACCTTGGCGTTCAGGCCGACCTCCTGCACCTGACGCATGAGCGCCACGGAGTCGGCGGCGTAAGACACCATGAACAGGACGTCGGGGTTGAGGGCCTTGAAGCGGTTGAGGATGGGGCGGAAGTCGGCGCCCGTCTGGTCGTAGTCCTGACGCTGCAGCACCGTGTAGCCGCGCGCCTTGGCCATCTCGTCGACGGCGTCCGCGACGGAGGTCTCGAAGGCGCCGTTGCCGTGGATGGTCACGACCGTCTTGAGGGTGCCGGCGCCGCGCTCGGCGTTTATCTGGTCGAACACGTCGAACAGGGTGGTCGCGTAGGCGAACGACGGCTGGTTGATGCGGAACACCCAGTCGGAGCCGGGCTTGGTGATGGCGTCGTCTGCCGACGTGTAGACGACGAACGGTCGCTTCTGGCGCGTGAAGTACTGCGCCAGCGGACCCGTGATGGAGGAGGAGTACGCCCCCATGACGAGCGGCAGCCCCTGGTTCACTAGCTTCTCGCCGGCCGTGAGGGCGGCGTTGACCTCGGAGGTGTCGTCCTCGTAGACGACCTCGACGGTGCGCCCGTTCACGCCGCCGGCGGCGTTCACGTCCTCCAGCGCCGCCTTGATGCCGGCCTGGTGCTGCTCCCCGAACTCCGCGAACCGGCCGGTGATGCTCGTGATCACCCCGATCTTGACGGTGTCCTGCGCCAACGCCGCGCCGGCCGTCAAGGCCAGCGCCGCAACGAACGCGACGACGAGTGCTCGCTTCATGCTTCGCCCCTCCCTGCTGTGCTGTCACCGGCAAGTTACCAGGGTGAGCGGCGGTCGGCGGGCGCGCAGGTACGGTGGGGCGTACAAATCGGCGTGGCCGGTGAGCTTGCGCGGTGCCCGGAGGGGTAGACTCCGTATTCATCCGTAGGACCGGACCCACCGTGTTGCAGCCAGCCTCACCCACACCACCGCCACTTCGGACCCGGCCGGTAGCCCCGCGCCGGCGAGGCGGGAGGTCTCCGTGCTGCTGACCCTGCTTGGCGGGCTCGCGCTGTTCCTGACGGGCATCTACCGGATCTCCGGCGCGCTGCAGGACATGCTCGGCCCGGCGTCGCGGCGCTGGATGGCGTTCGCGACGCGCTCTCCCCTCGTGGCGCTGCTCATGGGCACCGGCGTGGCGGCCGCCACGCAGAGCGCCACCGCCACCGCCATCACCATCCTCGGCCTCGTCGGGGGTGGGCTGGTGGCCGTGAAGGAGGGGATCGCCCTCCTCCTCGGCGCGAAGCTCGGCGCCACGCTCGCCATGCAGCTCGCCGCCTTCCACCTCTCCGACTACGCGCTGCCCATGGTAGGCGTCGGCTACGTCCTGGCCATGTGGCGTCGCGCCGCCGCCGTCGGCGGCTTCCTGTTCGGCGCCGGCCTGCTCTTCTTCGGCCTCGACATCACGGTGCAGTCGGTGTCCGGGCTCAGCAGCAGCGACGCCTTCAACGTGCTCGTGGCGGCCGCGGAGCAGCAGCCGCTCGCCGTGCTCGTGCTCGGCGCGGTGCTCGGCATGATGCTGTCGAGTTCGAACGCCGCCACGGCCGTGGCCCTCGGCCTGCACGTCGCCGGGGCCATCTCCCTCGAGACGGCCGTGGCGCTCGTCGTCGGCGGCAACGCCGGCTCGGCGTTCATGCCGCTCATGGTGTCGCGCACCTTCGACTCGAACGCGCAGCGGACGGCGCTCATGCAGATGGTGGTGCTGGCGCTCGGCGCCATCGCCGTGGTGCTGCTCGTGGAACCGTTCACGGAGCTCCTCGAGGCGGTGGGCGGCGGCGGTGCTCGCGAGGTCGCCAACGTCCACACCTTCTTCAACCTCGGGACGGCCCTGTTGGGGACCCTCCTGGCCGGGCCGCTCGCGGCGCTGAGCGGCAAGATGGTGCCGCTCACCGACGACGACGCGGCGCCCAAGTACCTGCGGGCCGAGGCGATAGGCGACCCGCCCCTCGGGCTGGCGTTGGCGCGGCGCGAGACCGTGCGCATCAGCGACCACGTGGCCGTGATGACCGAGCGGGCCACGGAGTACCTGTCCGCCGGGCGCTGGGATCCCGGCCCCATCGCCGCGCGCGAGGTGAAGGTCGACCGCCTCACGCACCAGGTGGTCGACTACGTTGCGCGCATCCGGCGCGCCAACGGCGAGGACCCGGTGTCGGAGCGGCTGCTGCTCACGGCGACCGAGCTGGAGCACATGGGCGACCAGATCAGGCGCCTGGCGCGGCGCGAGGAGAAGCTGCGCGTGGAGGGGGTGGAGTTCAGCAAGGAGGGGCGGGCCGAGCTGGCGGAGACGGGCGAGCGGGTCCTCGGACGGATGCGCACGGCCTTCACGGCCCTCGCCACGGGCGACATCGTGATGGCCGAGTCCGTCGTCGCCGGTCGCCAGGAGCTCGAGGACCACGTCGGGACCATGCGCATCGCTCACCTGGCGCGGCTGGAGGCGCAGCTGCCCGAGTCGCGCGCCTCCAGCTCGCATCACCTCGAGGTCCTCACGCTGCTGCGGGACCTGGACGCCAGCGTGACCCGCGTGGCCGTGTGGGCCGCCGAGATCGAGGAGCATGCCAGGCGCTGAGGGCGAGCCGGCCGGCCGGCCCCGGCACGGGTTCTCCCTCGACCTGGGGGCCGGCGTCGCGTTGCGGCTGCGGGAGCCGCACCACGTGGGGCCCTACTCCGAGCTGGTGGCCAGGAACAGCGTGCGGCTGGCCGCCGCGCCGGTGGGTCTCGTGCCCGCCGGCAGCGCCGGCGCCGGCGCGCACACGGACCTGGCGCTGGCGGAGTTCGTGGCCGGCACGGGCTGGGAGGCCGACCTGGTGGTCGGGGGAGCGCTGTGGGGCGCGGTGCGGTTGAGTGGCCTGCGGGCGGCGAGCGGCAGCGTGGAGCTGGGGTACTGGTTGGCCGCGGGCGCCGACCCCGACCTGGCGCTCGTCGCTGTGACGGGCGCGGTGCGCCAGGCGTTCGCTGTGCCGGGCGTGGCGCGCGTCTGCCTGCGCCAAGGCGCCGCCGACGGCGAGGGCGCGCGCGTGGCCGCCGCAGTGGGGTTCAGGCTCGAGGCCGTGTTGCGACGGGCCCGGGCGACCGTGGGCGGCGACATCGTCGACCAGGCCGTTCACGGCCTGCTGCGTGAGGAGTTCGCCGACGCCACGCCGGTGGCCGCGGCCCGCCGCCGCTTCGCCATGCCGGTCGACGCCGGGCTGGAGCTGGCGTTGCCGGAACGCGGGGACGCGGGCGAGGTCAGCACCCTGGCCGCGCGCAACCGTGAGCAGTTGAGACCGTGGATGCCGTGGGCCGACAGCATCTCCCCGGCGGCGCAACTGAGCTTCATCGAGGGGCGGGCCCTGCCCGCGGTCCGCAGCGGCGACGGCTTCGAGGCGCTCATCGTCGAGCGGGGGCGGGTGGTCGGCATGGCCGGGCTTCACAGCGTCGATCCGGCCGCGCGCTCCGGCGCCTTGGGCTACTGGCTCGACGACGAGCGGCGGGGCCGCGGCGTCGTCACCAGGTGCGTCCGGGCGATCGTGGCGCGCTGCTTCGAGTCGGGCGCCTGCGGCGGCCGCCCGTTCGAGCGCGTCGAGATTCAGGCCGGCGCGGAGAACGCCCCCAGCCGCGCCGTGGCCGAGCGGTTGGGGTTCGTGCTCGAGGGGGTGGTGCGCCACGACCAGAGCGTGGGGGGCACCGACCTCGACATGGCGGTGTACGGCCTGCTGCGGGGCGAGTGGCGGGCGGGCGGGGGCGCCGGCGGCGCCGCCGGCGCCGCGCCGTGAGGCCGCCGCGTCGTGAGGCGGCCGCGCCCGGTTCGGCAGGCGCGCCTGGTTAGGCAGGCGCGCCTGGTTAGGCCGGCGCGCCCGGCTCCGCCTGGCGCTCACCAGGGGCGCTCCGGCGCGGGAGGTCGAACCCGACACGCTCGCGTTGGCGTCGAGGGTCTAACCTACGGCGAGGAGGCCGCGACATGGTCCATGCTTCTGCGAACGGCTCAGGGTTCGGCTCGCACTTCGCCGGTGCGGGAGTGGGGGCGTGGCGGCGCGCGGCCGGGCCGGGGGTGCAGGACGACATCGCCGAGGAGGACGAGCTGGACGACGCGCTCGATGACAGCTTCCCGGCGTCCGACCCGCCGGCGCCGGCGCAGCCGCACCCGGACCGCTGGTACCCGCCCGAGGGGGAGCCGGCCGAGCGTGCGCCCGCCGACGGTGGTGGGGATGGCGGACGTCGCCAGGAGCGGCGCGACCGCGACGGGAGCGGGTCGCGGCCGGCGTAGCTCGCGGGCGGGTCGGCGGGCGCGAGTGTCGTTGGCGGCACCCCTGATACCCCCCTGGGGTATATAACTGGCCTGAGGCGACGGCCCCTAGCGCGGGGCCACGTCGCGAACCAAGGCGCCGCATGCGCCTGGTCGCGGAGCCTACGGCGCTCGCCACCAGCGGCGTCGACCCGGACCTCCCTGGGCGCGGCGGTATTAGGCCCCGCGTCCCGGAAGGCGGTAAGGAGCAGGTCCATGTCGGAGTTGGGGTTCAGCATCACCGTTCCAGGCACCATCCACGCGGTGCGTGAGAGGGTAACCGGCGCGCTCAAGACCGAAGGGTTCGGCGTCCTCACCCACATCGACGTCGAGGCCACCCTCGCCGAGAAGCTGGGCGAGAGGATCGAGCCGTACCAGATCCTCGGGGCGTGCAACCCGGCCCTGGCGCACAAGGCCCTCGAGGCCGACAGGGACATCGGCCTGTTGCTGCCGTGCAACGTCGTGCTGCGCGAGGTGGCGGGCGCCACGCACGTGAGCGTCGTCGACCCGCAGGCCATGTTCGGCGTCGTGGCCGACGCGGCCAGGGAGCAACTCGAGCCCGTGGTGCGGGAGGCCCGCGCCAAGCTGCGGCGCGTGGTGGCCGGCCTGGCCGACTGAGGCCGGGTTGTGAGGGCCGCGCCCCCTACGCGTGCCCGGGAGCGGGTCGCGGGACGCACGCGTCGAGCTCGGCCAACCGCCCCCGCCTCCCGCGCCGGCGTTTGACAGCGTGAACCGCCGCCTGGATATAGTGGTCCGACGCACACCTTTCGTCGCTCGGCCCGGACACGTACGTTCGTGTGGGGCGACACCGTCAATGTCGTCGGAGAGGACGCATATGAAGCGACTGGCCGTAACCGTCGTGGCGCTCGCGCTCATGGGAGGCGTGGCGCTGGCGCAAGACACCGTGAAGATCGGGGTGTTCCTCGAACTGTCCGGCCGCATGGCCGTGACGGGCAACGACACGCTCTACGGCGTGCAGGTCGCGCACGACCAGCAGCCCGAGGTGCTCGGCAAGAAGGTCGAGCTCTCCATCTGCGATAACGCCAGCACCGTCGAGGGCTCGGTGGCGTGCGCCAACCGCTTCGTCGACGAGGGCGTCGTGGCCGTGATCGGCTCGTACTCCTCCAGCCACTCCATCCCCGTGGCGCAGATCATGCAGCCCGCCGGCATCGTGCAGGTGGCCACGGGCTCCACGAACCCCGCCACCACCCAGATCGGCGACTACATCTTCCGCATCCCCTACACCGACCAGTTCCAGGGCGCCGTCGCCGCGCAGTACGCCTACAACGACGCCGGCGCGCGCAAGGCGGCCATCTTCCGCCAGCAGGACGACGACTACTCCGTCGGCCTGGCCGGGTTCTTCAAGGACGTCTTCGAGCAGATGGGCGGCAGCACCACGGTGCTCGACTACACCTCGAACAACGTCGACTTCTCGGCGCAGATCAACAACCTGCGCTCCTTCTCGCCCGACTTCATCTACTACACCGGCTTCTGCGCCGAGGCGGCCTCGCTCGTCCCGCAGCTCCGCCAGCAGGGCTTCGACCAGCCCATCCTCGGCGGCGACGCCTCCGACGACACCCAGTGCCCCGAGGGCGGCGGCAAGGCCTTCGACGGCTTCACCTTCACCAGCTTCGGCGAGCCCGAGGTTCTCTCAGGCCCCGCCGCCGAGCGCGCCGCCGAGTTCCACGAGGCCTTCGCCAAGCAGTACACCGACGATCACTTCACCGGCTTCACGCTCTCCGGCGCCGACTCCTACAAGGTCCTGTGGCAGGCCATCAACGACGCCGGCAGCACCGACCGCAAGGCCGTTCGCGACGCACTCAACGCCCTGGTCGACTTCCCCGGCGTGTCGGGCGACATCACCTACGTCGACACCGACGGCACGCCCGCCAACCGCGTGATGGGCCTCTACGCCTACGAGTTCAAGGCCGACGGTAGCTGGGAGAAGGTCACCCTCAGGGGCATCTCGCTCGAGTAGCAGGGCAGGCGGGCCGCTCCCGGATTGGGGCGGCCCCGACCCTCCTCGCCGCCGGGCCGCGGCGGGGGCTCCCTTAGCGAGCCTCCGCCCGGCGGCTCGTAGCCGCTAGGTCGCGCCGCCTGCGGGCGCCGGTCAGTGGGCGCTAACCGAACGGAGCACAGCTTGTCGGCCTCCTCACTCGCGAGCAGCAGGACCAGACGCTCATGGCTGCCCTGGGCGGTCGGCTTCGGGCTCATCGGCCTGATCGTCTGGCGCATGTTCTATCTTCACGGCATCGACCCGTCGTTCAACGGCGCGTTCTTCGCGGGCGCCTTCGTGCGGTCGTTCCAGCTCGGGAGCCTCTACGCGCTCATCGCGCTCGGCTACACGATGGTCTACGGCATCATCCGCCTGATCAACTTCGCGCACGGCGAGGTCTTCATGGTGGGAGCCTTCGCCGCCTATTTCCTGTTCAGCCGCACGCCCATGGCCTGGCCCGTCGCCGTCGTCGTGGCGCTCGTCGTCACCTACGGCTTCATGCAGATCCTCAACTTCTGGCGCGGCCGCATGACGGACCCGCTCGTCCTGGCGGGCGGCGGGGTGGCGTTCCTCGTGGTGGCCGTCGCCCTCGCCTCCACCCGCCTCGGCTGGCTGGCGGCCATGGTCGCCAGCATGTTCATCACGGGCGTCCTGGGCGTGACCATCGACAAGGTGGCCTATAAGCCCCTGCGGGGCGCCCCGCGCAACTCCATGCTCATCACGGCCATCGCCGTGTCCTTCTTCCTTCAGAACTTCGGCATCCTCGCCTTCTCCAACCGGCAGACGCCGTTCAGGCCGCCGAGCTTCTTCACGGGACCGCTCCAGTTCGGGGTCCTGGGCGAGACGCTCTACACCTCGTGGATGGTCGTTCTCGTGCCGGTGGTGACGGCCGTGCTCGTGGTGGGCCTCACCCTGTTCGTCACCCGCACGCGGCTCGGCAAGGCCATGCGCGCGACGGCGCAGGACGCCGAGACCGCCCGCATGATGGGCGTGAACGTCGACCGCGTGATAGCCACCACCTTCCTGCTCGGCTCCATGCTGGCCGCCGCCGCCGGCGTCATGTGGGGCATGACCTTCGGCAGCATCAACCAGCCCGCCATCTTCGGCATCCTGCCGGGCATCAAGGCGTTCGCCGCCGCCGTCATCGGCGGCATCGGCAGCCTGCCGGGCGCCGTGGTGGGCGGCGTGCTCCTCGGCTTCCTGGAGAACTTCCTCACCGCCCTCCTGCCCCGCACCCACGCCTTCGCGGGGATAACCGAGTACAAGGACACGTTCGCCTTCCTGGCCATGATCGTCATCCTCCTCGTCCGACCGAGCGGGATCGTCGGCGAGGACCTGTCGGAGAAGGTATGAGCACCGTCAAGGGAGCCGCCACGCCCGCCGCCGCCGGCTACCGACCCCACTACACGGCCAACCGCCTACGCAACACCCTCCTGAGCCTCGGCGGCATGGTCGTCCTCGTGCTGCTGCTGGCGCTGGTCGACGGCGGCGACAGCATCAAGCTCAAGCAGGTGCTCGCGCTGTTCGCCATCTGGGGCATCGCCACCGTCAGCCTCAACCTCGTCAACGGCGTGACCGGCATCCTGTCGCTCGGCCACCACGGCTTCATGCTCATAGGCGGTTACGCCACGGGCCTCCTCATCCTGCCCGCCGCGCAGCGCGAGAACATCGCCGCCTCGGCGCGCTCGAGCCTCTCGGACTTCGCCATCGGCCTCTCGGTCGAGAACTGGGCGCGCGCCCTCGGACTCGAGGCGCTCGCTGCCCCCGAGACCATCTGGGCGCGTTTCCTCATCGCCCTCTTCATCGGCGGGCTCCTGGCGGCCGCGTTCGGCGTCGTCGTCGGCTTCCCCAGCCTGCGGCTGCGGGGCGACTACCTCGCCATCGTCACCTTCGCCTTCGGCGAGGCCATCAGGCTCCTCGCCTCCACGCCCATGATGTCGTCGTTCACCAACGGCGCCCTCGGCTTCGCGGGCGTCCCGACCGGCTTCGGCAAGTCGCTCTGGTGGACGTTCGGGCTACTGTCGATAACCGTGTTCGTGATGGCGCGCCTCAAGTACTCGTCGTACGGACGCGCCCTGCAGGGCATCCGCGAGGACGAGATCGCGGCCGAGGCCATGGGCGTGAACACCTCGTACCACAAGGTCCTCGCCTTCGCCATCTCCGCCTTCTTCGCCGGGGTGTCGGGCGGGCTGTACGTCAGCTGGGTCGGCACCGCGCGCCTCGACCTGTTCCTGTTCTTCCTGACCTTCTACTACCTGGTCGCCATCAGCGTGGGCGGCACCGGCTCCGTCACGGGCGCGCTCATCGGCACCGCGCTGGTGGTGGTCGTCAGGCAGTACGGCGACCCCCTCGAGGAGGCGTACCCCCTGTCGACGTGGCTCGTCGCCCTCGGTTGCGTGCTGCTGGCCACGGCGCTCGTCGCCTACCTGGTGCGCCGCCACAGGCGAACGCGGCCCACGGCCGGCCCGCTCGTGTGGGTGCCGCTGGCGCTGGGCGCGGCGGCCGTGGCGTTCGGGGTGTTCGGTGCCGGCGCGACCGCGTTGCAGCGCGAGTGGCAAGGATTCGGCATGCGCGCCATCACGCTCTCCATACTCCTCATCGCCATCATGATCCTGCGGCCCGCCGGCGTCATGGGCCGCAGGGAGTTCACCTGGTCGGGGCTCTTCCGCGAGCGCCTCGACGAACCGACCGACGAGGAGCGGCGCCAGGACGCCTGGCTGACCAACCCCGAGCTGGCGGCCTCGCTGGCGCAGGGCGTGGACGACGAAGACGACGATGACGGCGCCACGGCGAGCGGAGGGGCGGTGGGCTGATGCTCGAGCTGAGTAGCGTCTACAAGTCGTTCGGCGGCCTGCAGGCCATCTCCGACCTGTCGTTGAGACTCGAGCAGGGCGAGATCGTCAGCCTCATCGGTCCGAACGGGGCGGGGAAGACGACGGTCTTCAACCTCATCACCGGCGTGTACAGGCCCGACAGCGGCGACATCACCTTCGAGGGCAAGAGCCTCAAGGGGCTCAAACCCAGCGCCATCGTCGACCGCGGCGTGGCACGCACCTTCCAGAACCTGCGGCTCTTCACCAACCTGACGGTGCTCGAGAACGTGCTCATCCCACAGCACCACAAGCTGCGCTCCAACTGGTTCAGCTCGGTCCTCCGCACGCCCGCCTACCTCAGGCAGGAGCGCGCCATGCACGAGCGCGCCCTCGAGAAGCTCGCCTTCTTCGGACCGCGCCTCATGAGCTTCAGACTGCACCAGTCGGTCGAGGTGCTCTCCTACGCCAACCGGCGCCGCACCGAGATGGCGCGCGCCATGGCGACGGGCGCCAAGCTGCTGCTACTCGACGAACCGAGCGCCGGGATGAACCCGAAGGAGACGCGCGAGATCACCAAGATCATCCGCCGCATGCGCGACCAGGGCGGCTACACCATCCTGCTCGTGGAGCACAAGATGAACCTCGTCAAGGACATCAGCGACCGCGTGGTCGTCCTCGACTACGGCCGCAAGCTCGCCGAGGGCTCCTACGCCGACGTCGTGAACGACCCGGCCGTCATCGAGGCGTACCTCGGCAAGCGCTCCGACAGGACGAGCGCGGTCGCCCGAGCGCAGGCGGCGGACGGCATGTTCGCCGATCACGACGGCGGAGGCGGAGCGTGAGCGCCGACGCCTCCCGCTCGCCCGCGGCCGCGCCACGCCACGACCCGCTACTCGAGCTGCGCGACGTCACCACCCACTACGGCCCCATCCGCGTCCTGCACCACGTGAACATGGTCATCTACCCGGGCGAGATGGTGTGCCTGCTCGGCGGCAACGCCAGCGGCAAGAGCACGACCCTCAAGACCGTCCTCGGGATCGTGAACGTGAGCGAGGGCGAGCTGTGGTTCCGCGGCGAGCGCGCCGACACGCTCTCCACCTCCGACCGGATCGCCCGTGGCATGGCCGTCGTGCCGGAGAACCGCCGCATCTTCCCCAAGATGACGGTGCGGGAGAACCTCGAGATGGGCGCCTACCTGCGTCGGCGCGGCGCCGAGTTGGAGGAGGACCTCGCGTACGTCTTCGAGCTCTTCCCCCGCCTGGGCGAGCGGCTCGGCCAGCAGGGCGGCACCATGAGCGGCGGCGAGCAGCAGATGCTCGCCATGGGGCGCGCGCTCATGAGCCGGCCGCGCCTGATCCTCATGGACGAACCGAGCATGGGCCTGGCGCCCTTGTTCGTGGAGCGCATCTTCGAGATCATCAAGCAGGTGAACGAGCGCGGCATCAGCGTGTTCGTCGTCGAGCAGAACGCGAACGTTGCTCTGTCGATAGCAGACCGCGGTTACGTGCTGCAGACGGGCGAGGTGGTCCTCTCGGGGCCGGCCCGGGACCTGCTCGCCGACGAGGGGATGAAACGGGCCTACCTGGGCGAGACCTGAGGGCGTGGGCGGCGGGACGGCTGTGTACTCGGCGTCGCGGAGCGGTTCGCCAGGCGCGACGAGGGCGTGATACGGGACCGCCCACGCCGCCGGGTGGTAGATTCGGCCCCTATCCGGGGGTTCGTGCGGGCGACCGCATGAACCCCCGGCTGGGACCGGGAGGCTGCCAACCAGATGACGGAACCGCTGTCCGAGATCTTCGAGATCGTCAAGCGCAGGAACCAGGGCGAGGGCGAGTTCCTGCAGGCCGTGAGCGAGGTGCTGCAGTCGCTCGATCCGCTGGTGGCGAAGCAGCCGCAGCTCCTGCAGCACCGCCTCATCGAGCGCCTGGTCGAACCCGAGCGGCAACTCATCTTCCGGGTGCCGTGGACGGACGACCGCGGCGACGTGCACGTCAACCGCGGCTTCCGCATCGAGTTCAATAGCGCCCTCGGTCCCTACAAGGGCGGCCTGCGCTTCCACCCGAGCGTCAACATGGGGGTCATGAAGTTCCTGGCGTTCGAGCAGCTCTTCAAGAACGCCCTCACGGGACTCCCCATCGGCGGCGCCAAGGGGGGCTCGGACTTCGACCCGAAGGGGCGCAGCGACGGCGAGGTCATGCGCTTCTGCCAGAGCTTCATGACCGAGCTGTACCGGCACCTGGGCGAGTACACCGACGTGCCCGCCGGCGACATCGGCGTGGGCCAGCGCGAGATCGGTTACCTGTTCGGCCAGTACAAGCGCATCACCAACCGTTACGAGTCGGGCGTGCTCACCGGCAAGGGCCTCTCCATCGGCGGCGCGCTCGTCCGCACCGAGGCCACCGGCTACGGCTGCGTCTACTTCACGCAGCGCATGCTCGAGGCGCGCGGCGACTCGCTCGAGGGCAAGACGTGCGTGGTGTCCGGCGCCGGCAACGTGGCCATCTACACCATCCAGAAGCTGCAGCTGCTTGGCGCCAAGGTCGTGGCGTGCTCGGACTCGAACGGGGTCGCCTACGACCCCGACGGCCTCGACCTCGACACCGTCAGGCGCCTCAAGGAGGTGCAGCGGCGGCGCATAGCCGAGTACGTGGAGCACCACCCGCGCGCCGAGTACCGCGGCGGCGGCAACATCTGGGACGTGCCGTGCGACGCCGCCTTCCCCTCGGCCACGCAGAACGAGCTCAACGGCCGCGACGCGGCGAAGCTCGTGAACGGCGGCGTTGTGGCCGTCGGCGAGGGGGCGAACATGCCGTGCACGCCCGCGGCCGTGGAAGCCTTCATCCGGGCGGGGGTGGCGTTCGGGCCGGGCAAGGCCGCCAACGCGGGCGGCGTCGCGACGTCGGCGCTCGAGATGCAACAGAACGCCAGCCGCGACGCCTGGACGTTCGCCTACACCGACGAACGCCTGCGCGAGATCATGACCGACATACATGAGCTGTGCCACGACACGGCGGCCGAGTTCGGCGAGCCCGGCAACTACGTTCTGGGCGCCAACATCGCCTCGTTCCGCAAGGTGGCGCAGGCGATGCTGACGCTCGGGGTGGTGTGAGGCCGGAGGAGCGTGGCGGGGAGCGGCGCGCCCGAGATCCGGCCCGCGGGACCTGCCGATAGGGCGGCGCTGGCCCGCGTGGCGCACGCGACCGGCTACTTCGGCGCCTCCGCCGAGCGCTACTTCCCCGACGCCGAGCTGTTCGCCCGCCTCTGGGTGGACCCGTACCTGGCGGGCGTGGGCTGCTGCAACCTCGTGGCGGAGGCGGAGGGCGCCGTCGTCGGCTACGTGGTGGGCGCCTGCGACCTGCCGCGCTACAGGTGCCACCTGGCGGGGCAGGTGCCACACCTCGTGGCGAGCCTCGTCCGGGGCGAGTTCCCGCGCTGGCGCGGCTGCCTGCCGTTCCTCGCCAGGGCGGCGCGCTGGCCGGGCCGCTCGGCGCCGGACGACCGGTTCCCGGCCCACCTTCACGTCAACCTGCTGACCGCCGCCCGCGGGCGCGGGGTCGGCCGCGCGCTCCTGGCGGCGCACCTCGACTGCCTCGCGCGCCGCGGCGTGGTGGGCGTCCAGCTCTCGACCACCACCGAGAACGCGGCGGCGGTCGCGCTCTACGCGAAGCTCGGCTTCGGCGTCTGGCGTGAGTACGAGAGCCCGCTCTGGCGCCCCTGGCTTGGGCGGCCGGCCACCCACCTCGTCATGACGAAGACGTTGACGGACGCGGGGCCCGCCGGCCCCGGCGCGAGCTAGAAGCCGCGAGCCGCGAGCAGGTCCGTGACGGTGGCGCGCTCCGTGGGCGTGAGGCGCCAGGCGGCGCTGCGCGCGTTGCGCTCCACCTGCGAGGCGCTGGTGGCGCCGGCTATGACGCTGGCGACGGCCGGTTCGGCGAGGAGCCACGCGAACGCCAGGTCGAGGAGTTCGCGGCCGTGATCGGCCGCGAACCCGGCGAGCTCCTCGAGCAGGTCGTAGAGGTCGTGCGTGAGGTGCTTCTCCCAGCGCTCGGCGCCCGTGACGCGCGTGCCCGCGGGGTTCGGCTCGTCGCGGCGGTACTTGCCGGTGAGGATGCCCGCGAAGAGGGGGTAGTAGGGGAGGAACGCCACGCCTAGGCGCGCGCAGGCGGCGAGCACCCCGCGCTCCGGTTCGCGCCTGAGCAGGGAGTACTCGTTCTGGACGCTCGCGAAGCGGGGCCAGCCGTGTTGGCGGGAGGCCGCAGCGGCCTCCTCCAGCTGCGCCACGCCGAAGTTGGAGCAGCCGATCTCGCGGACCAGCCCGGCCTCGACGGCCTCGTGAAGGGCGCCGAGCGTGTCGGCCACCGGCGTGTTCGCGTCCGGCTCGTGCAGCTGGTAGAGGTCGACGTGATCCGTCCGCAACCGCCGGAGGCTGTCCTCGAGGGCGCGCCGCACGTACTCGGGGCGCGCGCCACCCGTGACGCTCGTGTCCTTGGCGGCCATCCCGAACTTGGTGGCGAGGACGACGGCGTCGCGGCGACCCTCGAGCACCCGGCCGAGGAACTCCTCGCTGCGGGTGCCGCCGTAGATGTCGGCCGTGTCGAAGAAGGTGACGCCCGCGGCGATGGCCGCGTCCACCACCCGCTTCGTGGCGGCCTCGTCGATGCGGCCGCCGAAGTTGTTGCAGCCGAGGCCGATGACTGAGACGTCGAGCGAACCGATCTTGCGCGTGTCCATCCGCCGAGTGTCGCACGAACCGCGCGCGCCGGCGGTGGACTGCCCCCGCCGCCCGCCGCCAACGCGGCGGCCGGGTGCTCGGGTCAGCGGGCGGGCACCAGGTCCTTCCAGTACCAGAGGGCAGGGTTCAGCGGGTTGACGGCGTGGCCGCTGAACCGCCCGCTCGTAACCCAGAAGTCCTGCTCGACGGGCAGGACGATGAAGGGGGCGTCATCGTGCGCCAGCCTGGCGATCTCGCCGTACAGCTCGGCCCGGACCGCCGGCGCCGACGTGGCGCGCCCCGCCCTCACGATCAGCTCGTCGACGGCCGGGTTGGCGTAGCCGGACACGGCCGCGAACTCGCCCGTCGACGCGTAGAAGGCGCGGGCCACGCTGTCGGGGTCCCAGTAGGCGGGCACGTCGGCCCACACGACCAGGAGCAGCCTGCCCCGCCACGCCAGGTCGTAGTACTCGTCCCACGGCAGCCCACTGACCTCGACCTCGAACGCCGGGTTGATGCTCTCCAGGTTCTCCTTCAGTGAGCGCAGCATCGGTTCGCCCACGAACTCGACGGTCGGGTCCACCGGGAAGTTGAGGGTGAGGGACATGCCCTCCTCCCACAGCGCGCCCGCCCACGCCGCCCGGCAGTGCGCTGTCGCGGCGGCGAGGTCGAGCGCGTAGGCGGGGACGGTGGGGTCGGGGGCGAGCAGCGCCGGCGGGAACGCCGTCGCCCGGAGCTCGCCGCGGCCGCCCAACGCGTCGCGAACGTACGCCGCCTGGTCGAACGCGTAAGCGAAGCACTTGCGCGCGTCGGGGTCGCGGAAGAAGTCGAGTGGGACGCCGCTACCGTCCAGCCTGCCGGAGCCGACGCGCGAGCGCGCGGGGGACGTGATCCTCTGGTTGAAGTAGAGCACCCGCGTCACGGGCCGACCCGGGAGGTCGTCGTCGACCGCCGCGTCCAGGACGGTGACGCCCGCTTGCCCCGCCAGCGCGGCGAGGTCGGAGCGGTTCCAAAGCGCCACCGAGTCGGCGGCGCCGGCCAGTAGCGCCGCGACCCGCTCCGCCTGGTCGGGCACGACCGTCAGCTCGACGACCCTGACGCTGGGCGCGCCGCCCCAGTAGGCGTCGTTGGCCTCGAAGCGCCAGGTGGTGGCCGGTTGGGCGTCGACGAGGCGGTAGGCGCCCGTGCCGCCGACGTGCGCGCGCAGGTGGTCGTCGCCGGCGACCCCCACCCAGGCGCGCCAGGTGGCGCCGGTGCCGTCCCAGGCCCCGTTCGCCTTCGCCCACTCGCTGTCGATGACGAACCCCGCCGAGGTGAACAGCTTGGCGAAGGTGGCGGGTCCCGGCTGAGCCACGCGGAACACCGCCGTGAGGTCGCCTGGGCACTCGACGGCGGCGTCGATGCGGGCCCAGTACGCGTCGAAGCGCTCCTGACGGGCGAAGGAGCCAAGCTCGTCGTTGGCGTTCCTGGGCGTGCCAAGTAGCGCCTCCGCCAGCGGCCCGGCCCCGCCGCCACGAGGGTTCATCACGAGGGCGCGCTTGACCGAGTAGGCCACGTCTGCGCACCGGAACGGGTTGCCGCCATGGAAGCTCACCCCTGCGCGCAGCGTGAAGGTGTAGGTCAGGCCGTCGTCCGACACCGAGTGACCCGTGGCGAGGAAAGGCACGCGGCCGCCGTCCGGGCCGCGCCCGTAGCCGTAGAGGCCCTCGTAGACGTTGAGCAGCGCGCCGCCCTGCGCCGGGGCCGCCATCACCGGGTCGAGGCCTCCCGGACCGAACTGGAGGAGCGCGGTCAACTCCTGGGCCGCGGCGGCGCTCGGCGCGAGAGCCGCGGCGAGCAGGACGGCCATCGCGACGGCGCGCGCGGCGGTGCGCGCGGCGGTGCGCGTGGCGGTGCGCGTGGCGGTGCGCGTAGCGCAACGCAGGAGCGCGAGGCCGCGCGGCGAGTCGCCAACGACGCGCGGGCGCGCAGGCCGCCGCGGCCGCTCGGCTCGAGACTGCTCCAAGTGAGTGCCCGTCATGATCCCTCCCCGGTGAGGCGTGACTTGGCGCTACCGCGGCAAGCCTAGCCGGCGCGGTGTTAACGCCGCCTCAACGAGGGTGTCGGGGCGGGCCGCGGCGCCCGCGTGAGGCGGGGACCGGGCGCCGAGCCGCGGAGGGCGCGGGCGATCTCGACCGGAGGCGCCCCTTCAGGCGGGCTTCAGCCCCCGGCCGCAGGATGACGGCAGGAGGTAAGAGATGAAACGCAACCGCCTGCTCCGCACCACCCTCACCGGCCTTGCCGCCCTCACCCTCGCCGTCTCCACCGCCGCTGCCGCTCTGCCGCTGGGCGCTCGCCTGGAGCTTCGCGACGACGCCGGCAACGTCGTCGGCCTGGGACAGGTCGAGCGCGACGAGCTCGAGTTCGACCTACTGCCGGGCCAGGCCGGCTTCGCGACCCTGACCGTGACCGCGGCAGACGGGAGCGTCCTCACCTACGACGTGCACTACTCCGGCAGCGGCGAGGTCATGCTCGTCGTGGACGGCGCCGTGGTCAGCCTCGCCGACTTCGCGGCCTCCAACGGCCTGGCCCTCGACCTCGACGTGGACGACGACCTCGACGACGCTGACGCGGACGACGAGGCGGACGACGACGCGGACGACGACGCGGACGACGATGTGGACGACGCCGACGACGATGACCAGGACGACGACCAGGACGACGATGAGGAGGATGACGACGAAGACGACGACGAGGATGACGACGCCGACGACGCCGACGACGGCGACGACGATTGAGCTCGCGTCTCAAGCCAGGCCCATCGAGGCGCGCCGGCACCCGACGGGTGCCGGCCGCCGCGCTTCCCCCGGGCGGCGCCGGCCGCCGCGCGCAGACGAAGTAGGATGACGACGCGATGTCCTCGCTCAACCGCCTAGGCCGGAACCTGCTGCTGATCGGGTTGGCCGCCTACCTGGCCTCGCCGCTCGCCCAGGCGCAACCCGCCGCCGGCGCGACAGTCCGCCCGGCGGAGGTGGTGCTCATCGACGCTTCCGGCACCCGATTGCTGGGGCACGGGCTGGTCGTCGGCGGCAAGCTGGCGCTCGACCTCGCCGAGGTGACAGGCCGCTTCGTGCTCCTGCTGGTCGATGACGCCGGGAACGTGGAGCGCCTGCTCGGTTCGCGCTCCCCCGGCGGTGACCTCGTCCTCGAGTTGGTG
>JACFNR010000026.1:27525-38205 GCA_019454765.1 Trueperaceae bacterium
GGAGCGCCTGCTCGGTTCGCGCTCCCCCGGCGGTGACCTCGTCCTCGAGTTGGTGAACGGCTCGAGCCCCACGCTGGCCGAGTTCTTCGCCTCGCGCGGCATCACCCTGCTGCTCGGATCGGGTGGCGCGGGCGCCGCCGACGCCCCCGGAGGACCAGGGTCGCAGCCGGTGGGCGGGGACGACGAGGATGACGGGGACGACCAGGACGACCAGGACGACCAAGACGACGCCGACGACAGCGACGACGATGCCGGCGACGTCGAGGACGACGACACCGATGCCGGCTCCGAGACGAAGCCCGACGACTCCGGCGATGACCCCGCCGACGACGCCGACGACGCGGACCCCGCGGACGACCCCGCGGACGACCCCGGCGACGGCGACGACGCGGACGACCCCGGCGACCTGGACGACGACGACGATGACGGCGACGACGACGCGGCCGAGGCCGCGGCCCCGGCCGGCGCCCAGGCAGCCTCCGCGCTGGCTGAGTTGGCGGCATGATGCCGGCCGAGGAACGGGGCGCCGCGCCGGGCGCGGCCATCCTCGTGGTGGAGGACGACCGCCAGCTCGCCGACCTTCTGCGTGAACAGTTGACGCTGGCGGGACACGCCCCGGTGCTTGCCGGCGGCCTCGGGGAGGCGCGCCGGTGCCTGGCGGACGGGCGCTTCGACCTCATCGTCCTCGACCTGAACCTGCCGGACGGCGACGGGCTCGACCTCGCCGCCGAGGTCCGCGCCGAAGGCAACGTCCCCGTGCTGATGCTGACGGCCCGCGCCGCCATAGACAGCCGCGTGGCGGGCCTGTACGCGGGCGCCAACGATTACCTCACCAAGCCGTTCAGCGTGGCGGAGCTGCTCGCGCGCGTCCACGTCCAGCTGCGCGAGGCCGGCGCGCGGCGGCTGCTCAGCTACGGCCGGCTGACGCTCGACCGTGAGACCCGGGCGTGCAGCGTTGGCGGCAGGGTTGAGCACCTCCCCGAGCGCGAGTTCGAGGTGCTGCGCCTGCTCGTGCAGTACCGCGGGCGCGTCTTCACGAAGGAGGACCTGGAGCGCGCCCTCTACGGTCCCGAGGTGCCCGACTCCAACACCATCGAGGTCTACGTCTACAACCTGCGCCGCAGGCTCAAGGGGCTGGGGCTGGAGGACGTCATCCGCACCGTTCGCAACCGCGGCTACGTGGTGGTCTGAGGCAGGGGTGCTGGGCACGCGCTTGAGCGTCCTGCTGGGGGCGTCGCTGCTGGTGGCGTTGGCGGCGGCGGTCGTCCTCAGCGTGGTGCTGTTCGAGCGTCACCAGTACCGCGAGCTGACCGCGCTCCTAGGGCGCGAGCTGCAGCGCGTGACGACGCTGCTGGCCGACCCCGCCGTGGGCGAGAGCCTGCTGGCGGGCGGTTTCGAGCACCTGAGCCTGCAACTGGTCGATCCGGCCGGCGGGGTGTTGGTGCCCGCCGGCGACCCCGAGGCGATCCCGCTCGGTGACGGTTGGGCCGAGTGGCGCGGCGAGCGCGTGCTGGTCGCGGCGGCGCCGTGGAGCCTGGCGGGTGGCGTGAGGCTGGGCACCGTGCGGCTCAGTTACGACGCGGCCGAGGCGCTGGCCGCGCGGCGCACGTTGCGCAACAGCCTGGTCGTGGCCGCGGCGGTGATCGCCCTGCTCGGCACCGTCGCAGGGCTGCTCCTCCTGCGGCGCCAGTTGCGACCACTGAGGCTGCTCGCGAGCGAGGCCGCGGCGCTCGAGCCCGCCGACCCGCGCCTGTCGTTGCCCCCCATGCGCCGGGACGAGGTCGGTGAGGTGGCGCGCGCGTTGGAGGGGGCCGTGGCGGCCATCCGACAGCGGCAGCAGGCCGAACGCGACGCCCTCGCCGGTGTGGCGCACGAGCTGGCGGCACCCCTCTCGGTGGTGGCCGGGCAGCTGGAGGGCCTGGCGGCCGCGAACCCGGCGCCTCAGGTCCTGGCGGCGCGCGACGCGGCCCGCGAGCTCCTCCACACCTCCCAGGACCTCCTGACGCTGGCGCGGGGCGAGCTGCAGGTGCCGCTCGAGCTGAGCGTCGTGGCCGTGGCGGAGGTGGCGGAGAGGGTGTGCGGCGAGTACCCCGGCGTGCGCTTCGAGGCGCGGTCGGAGGGGTTGGTGTTGGGCAACCCCCTGCGCCTCGCGCAGGTCGTCAGGAACCTGGTGCGCAACGCCGTGCAGGCGGGCGGGGCTCCAGGCGTGACGGTGCTGGTGACGGAAGCGGACGGGGCCGTGACCCTCACCGTCAGCGACGACGGGGTGGGACTGACCGACGAGGCGCTCGGCAGGCTGTTCGAGCGCCACTTCACGAGCAGGGCGGCGCAGGGGGGAAGCGGCATCGGCCTGGCCGTGGTGAAGGGCCTGGTCGAGGCGCACGGCGGCGCCGTGACTGCGGAGCGGCTGCCGGAGCGCGGCACGCGCTTCGTGGTGGTGCTCCCGTCACTGGAGGCCGGGTTGGAGGAGGGCGCGCGCTCCTGATGGGCCGCCCAGCCGCTCGCGAGCCGGGCCTGGGTGGGGCTCGCCCGCGGGAGCTCCCTGGGTCGTCAGGACGCGGGCAGAGTCAGCGCCCGGTACTGCCGCTCGGTCTCGGCCGTGGGCTCCAACCCGAGCTCGGTGGCGAGCAGGTCGCGAAGTTGCCGGTAGGTCAGCTCCAGGCCTACCAGGTCGCCCAGCGCGTGCTGGGCGCGCATCAGCAGCAGGTGGGCCCGTTCGTCGAGGGCGTCGAGCGATAGCGCACGCCTGGCCGTGAGAAGCACCTCCTCCGGTCGACCGGTGGCGAGCAGGACCTCGCCCAGCTTGTGGAAGGCGTTGGCGATCGGGTCGGCCAGGCGCGCGCGCAGCGAGTCGGCCCAGGCGTAGTCGAGGCCCGCCAGCGCCTCGCCCCGCACCAGCCCCACCGCCTGCCGGAGCGCCGCCACCTGGCGTTCCGGGCGAGCTTCCCGCGCCTGGGAGACGAGGCTCTCGAAGCGGTCGAGGTCGATGTCGAAGCGCGCCCGGTCTAGCCGGTAGCGTCCGGACTCGACCAGCACGAACCTGGTCGGGTCGTCGTTGCCCCGTTGCAGCGCCTTCCTCAGCCGGTAGAGCGCGGTGTGCAGCGCCGTCTTGGCGCGGTCGGGCTCGGTGGGCCATAGGGCGGCCAGGGCGGTCTCGATGGTGATCGTCTCGTCGCGGTGGGCGACGAGGTATGCAAGCAGGTCGCGCGCCTTGGTGGAAGTGAAGGCCCGGGCGGGGAGGGGCTCACCGTCGACGCTGACGCGCAACTCCCCCAGGAGCTCCACCTCCACGTCGGCGCGCGCCGCTGCCGGCCGCGCCCCGCCGCCGCCTGTCGCGGCGGGCTCCAGCCGCCCGGCCATGCCCTGAGCGATACGCGTGATGAACGGATCCGTCGGCCGCGTGGGCCGGAGGGCCTCGAGCACGCGCTCGGCCCGCGGCCCCTGGTCGGCCACGAGCTGCCAGGCGTGGCTGGGGGCGAGCATGTCGAACGCCGTCCCGGCGAGGCGCACGCCCTCCACTTCGTCGCCCCACTCCAGCTCGATGTAAGCGAGACCGAAGTAGGCCAGCGCCAGCGGGATGCGGTACTGCCGCTGCTCGCCGATCTCGACCAGCTCCGCGTAGATGCGTTGCGCTTCCCGCCAGCGGCCGGCGCTGAGGAACGTGTCGGCCAGGACGCTATGGCACACGTACAGCTCGTAGCCGATGGGTCCCCCCTCGAAGGCCCACACCGCCTCGCCCGCCACCTGCGCGGCCTCCTCCACGCGCCCCTGGAGTTCGAGGACGTGCGCGAGGTAGCCGGCGGCCATGACGCGGTCGTAGCTGGCGCCGTCGATCTCGTCGGCCAGGGCGATGCCCGAGCGCAGGAGCGCCTCGGCGCGGTCGAGTTCGCCCGCGCGGGTGTAGGCGTTGCCCAGGACCGCGTACGCCGCCGGGATGCGCTCCCTGGCCTCGTGGCGCTGGTAGGTCGTCAGGGCGCGTTCCGCGTGCCGCAGGGCGGCGCGGTGGTCCTGCCGGTAGAGGGTCGGGCTCGCGAGGGCGAGGTGCACGTCGGCGGCCCTCAGGCCGTCAGCGTCGTCGAGCCCTTCGAGGGCCTCGCTCAGGTAGGCGACCGCCGAGTCCACGTCGCCCTGCCACCAGCAGATCCGGCCCAGCGTCCCGAGCAGGTCGGCGCGCAGCCTGCGCGTGGCGTCGGCGGTCGCGGGCCGGTCGGCCTCGCATGCGGCGGCCTCGCCGGTCGGAGCGGGCGCGAGCACGGCGAGCGCCTGCTCCGCGGTGCGCCGGCCGACCTCCATGCCACATAGGTGACCCTCGTTCTGGGCCAGCTCCATGAGCGCGGCGGCCCTCACGCCCGGACTAGGGCCGGCGTCACCGCACCGCACCGCCGCCGCCTGCCGCGCCCACTCGGCGGCGCGCCGGTAGTCGCCCTGCGAACGCGCTATGACGGCCAGCTCGGTCAGCGCGGCCGAGCGCGTGTCGGCGCCGGCGGCCTCCCCGATCTTCTGCAACTCGCGGCTGGCCTGGTGGAGGAGGCCGCGGCCGTGCAGGACGCGACCGAGCAGGAGCTGCAGGCGAGGGGAGGCGTCGACCTGAGCCCGCAGCCGGACCAGCCAGCGATGGAGCGCCTCCCCGCGACCCAGTCCGAGGAGCGCGGGTCCGTGCGCCTCCAACAGCCGGGCCGCGTCCGGCAGCGCGTCGGCGTCGAGGTAGAAGCCGACCGCGGCCGCGAGGTCGGCGCGCCCCTCGGCCGCCCGACCCGCCTCCATCCGGAGGGCGGTGGCCAGGCGTGGGTCGTGCCCCTCGAGGCGTTGCAGCAGGAACTCGCGGAACAGGGCGTGGTAGCGGTACCAGCGGCCCTCGGCGTCGAGGGGCTGGAGGAACGTCTGCTCGCGCGTCAGCCGCTCGATGAGGCGCGCGCAGGCGGCCGGCTCCTCGCCGATAAGCGCGGCGCACGACGCTGCGTCGAACTGGGGCAGCACGGCGCTGCGCAGCAGGAACCGCTGCACCTCGTCGGGCTGCCGCGCGAACACCTCGTCCATGAGGTAACCGCCTACGGCGGGGTTGGAGCCCCGCAACCTGCCCGCCAGCGCCGCGGCGTCGGCCCCACCAGACAGCAGGCCGCGCGCCAGGTGCAGCCCGGCGCCCCATCCCTCCGTGCGCTCGACCAACTGAGCCACGACCTCTGGGGTGAGGTCCGGGAAGTCGCGGAGCAGCCACGCCGTCGCCTCCTCGAGGGTGAACCTCAGGTCGTCGACGTCGAACTGCCGGGCGACGCCGCGGGCCAGCCAGCGGTTGACGGGCAGAGCGGGGCGGGTGCGCGACGCGATGAGGATGGCGGCCCCCGGTGGCGGGTAGTCGACGAGCTTGGTCACCAGCGCGAGCGCCCGCCGGTTGGCGAGCAGGTGGAGGTCGTCGATCACGAGCGTCCATTCCCGCGTGGGGGAGTCGTCGAAGGCGTTGACGATCATCGCGAGGAGCCGCTCCTCGTTGCGGCCGGCGTCGGCGTCGCCGAGCCCCTCGAGGTGGCAGGCGAGGTCGGGGAAGGTCCGGCGCACCCCCTCCGCCAGGGCGGCGAGGAAGGCGACGGGGTCGTTGTCGCCCTCGTCGACCTGGAGCCAGACGAGCGGCCGGTTCAGGGCCTCCGCCACCTCGGCCAAGAGGACGGTCTTGCCGTAGCCCGGCGGCGCCACGAGCAGCGCCGCCGCTTGGCGCACGTGCCTGACCACCGCCTCCGAGAGCCGGAGCCTCGGCACGCGGGTCGCCGTGTAGCGCGGCACCACGTGCTTAGTGAAGAGCACCACGGCATGAATCTACCGCGGACCCGAGCCGCTCGCGCTCGGCCTGCCAACGGTCTGCCAACGGCCTCCCGTAGACTCGGCGCACCGCACCTAGGCGTCGGGCGGGAGCCGGCGAGTGTCCGGCCGCTCGGCTGCAGGAGGAACCAGATGACGAGACTCCCGTCGTTCGTCCGCTTCGTCTCGCTCGCCCTCGCGCTGCTGGCAGGCGTCGTCGCCGCGCAGTCGACCACCGCCTTGAGGGTCGCCAGCACGGCCAGCGTGACCACCTGGGACCCGAGCCTGTCCTTCTCCACCGAGGCCGTCTACCTTGCCAACATCTACGAACCGCTGCTGTGGGCCAACCCGGCCGGGGCGGAGGAGCCGTTCAGGCCGGCGCTCGCCACCTCGTGGGAGGCGGCCGCCGACGGCCTGTCGTGGACGTTCCACCTGCGCGAGGGCGTCAAGTTCCATGACGGCGCGACGCTGAACGCCGACGCGGTGGTGCGTTCGATCGAACGTCACATGGCCATCGGCGGTGCCGCGTTCATCTGGGCGCCGGTCGCCGCCGTCGTCGCGGTCGACGACATGACGGTGCGCATCGACCTCGAGTACCCGGCGCCAGTCGACCTCATCGCGGCCTCGCTCTACGGCGCCTGGATCGTCAGCCCTGCCGCGCTCGACGCTGCCGCGGCCGACGAAGCGTACTTCGAGGCCGGCATCGGCGCCGGCACCGGTCCGTACCGTCTGGTCGAGTACACGCCCGACGCGGAGGTCGTCCTGGGCGCCTTCGACGATTACTGGGGCGGTTGGGACGAGCCCGGGCACTTCCAGAACGTGGTCGTGAGGATCGTCTCCGACCAGGTCCTGCAGGAGCAGATGCTCCTCGCGGGCGAGGTGGACATGGCGCTCAGCCTCCCGCCTACCTCCTACGCCGCTTTCGCGGCCGACCCGAACTACGACGTGCACACGGTCGTGACGCCCTTCAACTACGTGGGCTTCCTCAACACGACCCGCCCGCCCCTCGACGACGTCCGCGTCCGTCAGGCGATCTCCTACGCCGTCCCCTACGACGACATCATCGCCGTGGGCGCCGAGGGGCTGGGCACGCAGAGCCGCGGCCCGGTGCCGCAGGGCATCTACCCCTGGTCGGAGGAGGTCCCGCGCTACACGCAGGACCTAGCCAAGGCCCGGCAACTCCTGGCGGAGGCCGGTCACGAGGGTGGCGGTTTCACCTTGCGGCTCACTTACGCGGCGGAGAACATCATCGAACGCGCCTTCGCCCCTGTCATGGCCGACGCGCTCGCCGACATCGGCATCAAGGTGGAGATCGAGCCGCTGCTCTTCAACCAGCAGTGGGCGCTGGCCAAGGCCGACCCGAAGGAGGCGCAGGACATCTTCCTGCTGCTGTACTGGCCCACGTACTCGGACGCCGGCTCCGACAACCTTTGGTCCATGTTCCATAGCAGCGAGACGCCGTTCTTCAACCTCAGCTACTGGAAGAACCCGCTGTTCGATGACCTGGTCGACGAGGCGATCGAGTTGACCGGCACCGACCGCGCCACGGCGCAAGCCCTGTACGTGGACGCGATGACCATCCTCGTGGACGAGGCGCCCGCCCTGTTCTTCATGGACGCGGGCGGCTGGTACGCCGTCCCCACCTACCTCGAGGGGTTCGCGTACAACATCAACTACCCGTTCGCCACGTTCTTCTACCCGATCCGGCTGGCGGACTGACGCTGTCGTCTCGGGTCGCGCTGGCGGCGCCACGCACGGGGGGTGGCGCCGCCGCGGCCCTGCCGGGAGACTGGAAGCGATGGGGTTAGTCAAGTTCATCACCAGGCGCCTGGCGTTGTCGCTGCTCGTCCTCTTCGGCGTGGCGACGATCGTCTTCGTCCTCACGCGCATCATCCCGTCCGACCCGGCCTCGCTCTACCTGGGGCCGCGGGCGCGGCCGGCCGAGATCGCCGACATCCAGCGCCGCTTCGGTTTCGATAGACCCGTCATCGAGCAGTACGCCCAGTACATGAGGGCGTTGGCGCGCGGCGACCTCGGCACCTCGCTCGCCACCAAGCGGCCGGTTGTGCAGGAACTGGGCTCGCGCCTGGCGGCCACCCTCGAGCTGCTCGTGGCGGCCATGCTGCTGGCCGTGGTCGTGGGCATCCCCCTCGGGGTCCTGTCGACGCGCCTCCGCGGCGGGGTCGGCGAGGCGCTAGTGCGCGTGACGTCGGTGGTGGGGGTCTCGATGCCGGCGTTCTGGCTCGGCCTGCTGCTGCAGCTCGTGTTCGTCCACCTCCTGGGATGGTTCCCGGCGGCCGGGCGCGTCGACGGAGGACTCAGGTTCGTGGCGCCCATCACCTCCCTCACGGGCCTGAACCTGCTCGACACGCTCCTGACCGGCAACCTCGTCGCCTTCCGCGACGCCTTCATGCACCTAGTCCTGCCGGCCTTCACCCTCGCCGCCTACCCCATCGGGCTCGTGACGCGCATGACGCGTGCCGCCATGCTCGAGGTGCTCTCGCAGGA
Source organism: Trueperaceae bacterium (assembly GCA_019454765.1). NCBI lineage: Bacteria > Thermotogati > Deinococcota > Deinococci > Trueperales > Trueperaceae > Trueperaceae bacterium. Next base: position 35,824 of record JACFNR010000026.1, read on the forward strand.
CTACATCCGCACGGCGCGCGCCTACGGCGTGGCCGAGCGCCGCGTGCTCTCTAGGTTCGCGCTGCGCAACGCCATCGGCCCGACGTTGACGGTCATCGGCCTCACCATGGCGTTCATGCTCACCGGCACGTTCTACGTGGAGGTCATCTACGCCTGGCCCGGGCTCGGCTCGTTCACCGTCCGCTCGTTCCTCAACGTCGACTACCCCGCCATCCTCGGCATGACGCTCTTCGGCGCCGCCGGTTACGTCGTCATCAACCTGATCGTGGACGCGGGCCAGGCGTTCTTCGACCCGCGCGTGAGGGTGGCGTGAGGCGCGGTCCCGGGCCGGCGAGCGCCATGTGGCGCATGTTCGCGGGCAGCCTGGCGGCGGGGCAGGTAACCGCGGCGGCCGACGCCGACGAGTCCGTCCGGGACGAGCTGGCGCCGCCGCGCGGCGGCATGCAACGCGCGCTGGCGGTCCTTGGGCGCGACCGCCTCGCCGTGCTCGGCCTCGCCTTCGTGGCGCTGCTCGTCATCGTCGCTCTGTTCGCGCCGCAGCTGGCGCCCTACCCCGACATGGGCATGGGGCGGTCGTCCGTGACCACCCGGGCGCTGCCGCCCTCCCCGGGGTTCGTGCTTGGCACCGACCGCTTGGGACGGGACGTCCTGAGCCGCATCATCTATGGCGCCCGTCCGGCGCTGATCGCTCCCCTCATCGTCGTCCTCCTGGCCGTCGGCATCGGCGCGCCTCTCGGGGCCGTGGCCGGCCTGATGGGCGGCTGGGTCGACGAGGTCATCATGCGCGTGTGCGACCTCTTCCTCGCCTTCCCGTCGCTCCTGCTCGCCATGGCCATCGTGGCGCTGGCCGGACCGAGCCTCAGCAACGCCGTCGTGGCGCTGGCGGTCTCCTGGTGGCCGTGGTACACGCGCCTGGTGCGCGGGGTCGCCGTGTCGCTCAGGCAGCAGGCGTTCGTGGAGGCGGCGCGGGGCCTCGGTGCCGGCACCGGCCGCGTCATGCTGCGCCACATCCTGCCGAACTCGATCACCCCCATCCTGGTGCAGGCGTCCCTCGACGTCGGCACGGTCATCCTCGCCACCACCGGCCTGGCCTTCATCGGCCTTGGCAGCCAACCCCCCGCCGCCGACTGGGGCCTGATGATCGAGGACGGTCGGGCGCTCCTCCGCACGGCCTGGTGGACGAGCACCTTCCCCGGCCTCGCCATCTTCCTGGCGGTGCTCAGCTTCAACCTCGTCGGAGACGCCCTGCGCGACCTCTTCGACCCGAAGGAGTACAGATGACAAGCGTTCCGTTCGGGGCCGCGGCGTGAGCCGCTCGTTCGGGCTCGCGGCCGTGCAACTGGCCCCGGTGCCGTGGGACCCGGCCGCCACCGCCGCGAAGATGGTCGCGGTCTCTCACCGCATCGTCGCCACCTTCCCGTGGGTCGACATGCTCGTCTTCCCCGAGTTGGTGGCCTCGGGCGTGGAGCAGCTCGGGCGGCGGCCGACGGTGGAGGAGTGGGGACGTTGCCGCGCGCCCGTGCCCGGACCCCTCACCGCGCCGTTCACGGACCTGGCGCGCCGTCTGAGGCGGTGGGTCGTGCCCGGCTCCCTCTACGAGACCGAGGGGGACGTCACCTACAACACGAGTGTCGCCATCGCGCCCGACGGCGAGATCGTCGCGCGCTACCGGAAGCTGTTCCCCTGGTACCCGTTCGAGGCCGAGTCGACGCCGGGCAGCGGCTACACGGTCTTCGACGTCCCCGGCGTCGGGCGTTTCGGGCTGTCGATCTGCTACGACATGTGGTACCCCGAGACGGTCAGGACCCTCACCTGGATGGGGGCGGAGGTCATACTCCACCCCACCCTCACCACGACCCAGGATCGCGAGCTCGAGACCGTGATCAGCCGCGCCCACGCCATCACCAACCAGGTCTACTTCCTCGACGTGAACGGCGTGGGGCCGTGGGGTGGAGGGCGCTCCGTGCTCGTCGACCCCGAGGGTCAGGTCGTGCACCAGGCGGGCGAGCGCGAGACCTTCTTCGTGCAGCGCATCGACCTGGACCGGGTGACGCGCGCTCGCGAGGCCGGCACGTTGGGGATAGCGCAGACCTGGAAGCAGCTGCGCGACTTCGGCATGCGGTTCCCGCCCTACCAGGAGGGGTTCGAGGAGGGGGCGGTGTTCGAGGGCCTCGGGAGGCTCGAGCTGGCTGAACGCCCGTGAGCGCCCGCGTGCCGGCGGCTACCTGAGGGCCACCGGCAGCAGCTCCGTCGGGAAGTTCTGGTACGCCACGAGGCGCGTGAAGCGCTCGATGGCGTGGGTGCCCACGGAGGTGCTGCGCCCGTCGGAGGTGGCGGGGTAGGGGCCGCCGTGCACCATGGCGGGGCCGACCTCGACGCCGG
>JACFNR010000027.1 GCA_019454765.1 Trueperaceae bacterium
AGTCGACTCATAATCGATTGGTCGCTGGTTCGAACCCAGCAGGGCCCACCAGTTCACATGACCAAGAGGAACATCACGCTCTCGCTTCCCGAGGACTTGGTCAGGCGGGCGAAGGTCTTGGCGACTCAACAAGGCACGTCCGTCTCTGCCTTGGTCGCGCACCTCCTCGAGCAGGCTGTCGGCGGTGGGAACGATTACGAGTCCATCTGGGCGGCGGAAGAGCGTCTCATGCAGACGGGCATCGGCCTCGAGGTCGGCCAGGTGCTTCCGACCCGCGACGAGGTTCATGAGCTGTGAGCCTGGAGTTCGTCGATGCCAACGTTCTCCTTCACGCCTACGACGTCACGGCCGGAGAACGACACGAAAGGGCTCGTGAGTTGGTGGGGCGCCTAGGCAGGACCCGGTCCGGCGCCTCGAGCGTTGAGGTTCTCCAAGAGTTCTACGTGAACGCCGTCCACGAGACCGCGGTTCCGCTCTCACCCGCCTCGGCGCGCGAACGAGGGGCGGTGCTAGGACTATGGGCGGTGCACGCGCCAGGGTCTCCTTCTGGGACGCGATGATCGTTCGATCCGCTGGCGCCCTGGGCTGCAAGGTGCTCTGAGGTAAGGCCAATGACCACGCCCATCGTCACCATCAGAACGCACGAGAAGGCCTTCGCGAAGATCACGAGGAAGCCGCGAGCCCCCGCGTCCCTCTGACGCCCCCTTCAGTACAGCCGCTCCGTGTCCAGGACGTTGAGTAGCGGCGCGCCGGCCAGGTAGCGGCGAAGGTTGTCGCAGAAGAGCTCCACGATCCGCTCGTTCTCCCGCTCCGACGTGCTGGCGGAGTGCGGGTAGATGGTCACCGTCGGGTGCGTCCAGAGGGGGCTGCCTGTCGGCAGCGGTTCGACGGCGGTAACGTCGAGGGTGGCGTGCGACAGGTGGCCAGAGTCGAGGGCGGCGAGGAGCGCCGCCTCGTCCACGACCGCGCCTCTGGCGATGTTGACGAGCATCGCCCCGGGCCGCATGGCCCGGAACGCCGCCTCGTCCATGAGCCCTTCCGTCTCGGGGGTGTGTGGCGTGATGAGGCAGACGTAGTCGGCCTGGGCGAGTACGGCGTGGAGGTCGGCGGGGCCGTGCACGCCGTCGACGCCCGGTGTTGCCGGGTCGGCGCCCGCGGCGTGCCGCTTGACGGCCACTACCCGCATGTCGAACGCCTTCGCGAGGCGCGCGACCTCCGTCCCGATCCGGCCGTAGCCGATCACCGCCAGCGTCTTACCCGTGAGTTCGCCGGTGGCGAAGCGCCGCCACGTGCGCTCGCGCTGCTGCCGCCTGGCGAGGTCGGCGCGCTTGACGTGCTCGAGGATGGTCATCATCACGAACTCGGCGAGGGGGCGGGCGTGGACGCCGCTCGCTGTGGTGAAGCGGGCGTCCATCCTGTCGAGGTCGTGGCGGCGCACCAGCTGGCCGATGCCGGCGCTGGTGGCCTGCACCCAGCGCACGTTGGGCGCGCGCTCCGGTAGCTGCCGCAGGCCCGTGTAGTCGAAGTCGAAGAGGATCTCGGCCGCTCCGAGGAGCGCCTCCCAGCGCACCTGCTCGGCGTCGGTGCGCTCGAGTGGCGCCCCGATGTGGTCGGCGACGTAGCGAGGCCTGGGCAGGAGCTCGGGGTGATACCTGACGTCGAGCCGCTCGTCGACTCCGCGGATGACCTCGACGAGCTCGGGCTCCACGTAGGAACAGATCAACACCGTCGGCATCGGCCGCCTCCAAGTGGTGCCGCGTGGCCTCGGCGCCTCAAAGCCGCGCGATCATCTCGGCCCGCCTGAACCGCCGCGCGCCCGCCCACAGGAGCGCGGCCGCCGCCAACCACAGCACGAGCCCCAGCCCGGCCACCAGCCACACGCTCAGGTAGATGACGCCCACGGCTTGGGCCACGACGAGCGCGACCACCGGCAGCACCACCACGCCCCCCAGCTGGTACGCCTCCTGGAAGGTGCTGACGCGGGCCGACACGAGTACGGTGGCGCCAAGGCCGACGGCCGCGGCCGCCGGCATGACCCAGAGCGCCAGCACGACCCACATCCAGGTGGGCAGGAACACGCGGCCCATCACGGGCCAGGCGGCGATGTTGGCGGTGAGGCAGTAGAGGGCGAAGGCGCCGAGTCCGAGCGTGACGGCCGGCAGCCAAGCCGAGAGCATCTTGGCGCTGAGCAGGTCGCGGTCGGAGACGGGGCTGTAGATGAGCGCCTCGAGGGTCTTGCGCTCCTTCTCGCCCGCGAACGAGTCGGCGGCGAGCACGCTGGCGAACATGAGCGGCACGACGAGGAGGAGGGGCGCCAGCAGGTAGACGAGGCCGAGGACCACGACCTTCTGCGGGTCGTCGAGCCCCTCCACGCTCGCCAGCAGCGTGGGCGAGAGCTCGCCGAGTTGCCGCACGAGGTCGCCGCCCTGGTCCGCGGCGGCCGGCGCCATGAGGGCGAAGAGCAGCGGCAGGCCGACGGTGAAGAGGACGGGCACGACGATGAACGGCACCAGCACGGCCTTGCTCGCGAACGCCACGCGCACGTCCTTGGCGACGATGGCCCGGATGGCGCGGGCGCGGCGGCCCGTCACGGCTCGGCCCCGTAGAGGGCGAAGTAGACGTCGGCGAGGGTGGGCTCGAGCGGTTCGACGCGCGTGACGCTCAGCCCGGCGCCGACCAGGGCGGCCACCAGCGAGGGCGTGGCACCGTCTGGGAGGCGCGACACGGTGAGCGTGTCCTGCCCGGGGTCGTCAGGGGCGTCGTCCGGGGACGCGATGTCGGCGTCGGGGTGGCGCGCCGCAATGAGCGCTGCCGCGGCGGCGCGCTCGCCCGGCGCGACGCCAACGCGCAGCTTGCCGTGCGGCGCGAGGCGGGTGAGCTCGGTCGGGGTTCCGAGCGCGGCAAGCTCGCCGCCGCGCATGACGGCCACGCGGTCGCACACGCGTTGCGCCAGGTTGAGGTCGTGGGTGCTGAGCACCACCGTGCGCCCCTCGTGCGAGACCTGCTCGCGCACCAGCTCGACGACCTGACGGGTGGCGACCGGGTCGAGGCCGGAGGTGGGTTCGTCGAGGAACAGCAGCTCCGGCTCGTGCAGCAGGGCGCGAGCGAGGGCGAGGCGTTGGCGCATGCCCTTGCTGAAACCGCCCACCAGCGCCTCGGCCGCGCCTGCGAGCCCGAACTGCTCGAGCACCTCGTTCACGCGTGCACCCACCCGCTCGGCGGGGTAGCCGTAGAGGTCCGCGAAGTAGCGCAGGTTCTGCCGGGCAGTCAGGCGCTCCTCGAGCGCGGGGTTCTCGGCCAGCACGCCGAGGCGGGCTCGCACCTCGGTGCCGTGCGCGAGCGGCGACATGCCGAACAGCCGCGCCTCCCCGCCAGTGGGCGTCAGCACCCCGGCGAGGAGCCTGAGCGTGGTCGTCTTGCCTGCGCCGTTGTGACCGAGGAGCGCGAACAGCTCGCCACGAGCGACCGTGAACGACAGCGGCGCCACGGCGACCTTGTTGCCGAAGGCGCGGCTGAGCTCGCGCGCCTCGACCACGGCCGTGTCTGGTGGTCTGGGCGTGGGGCGGGCGCCGGCGGCGCCGCGCGCCTGGGAGGCGGTCATCACCGGATTCTACCGGTGGGCGCGGCGTGGCGCGTGGCGGCGCCGTTGACGGCGGTTTGACGTCGGCCCGCTACCGTGACTGCATCCAAGGCCCCCGGGCGGGGGTCCGGCCCGAAGCCGCCGACGGCTCACGGCGAGGATCTGCGAGGTGAGAGAATGCGCAAGGCCTTACACCGACTCACGAGCTTCTTCCTGAGCGTCGGGCTCCTCACGATGGGAGTCCCGGTTCGGGCCCAGGTCGACGGTTACGCCGACGCGCGCGCGGAGCTGAGCGCCGGGATGGCCGAGGTGGCCGGCATCCGCGGGCTGCTGGACCGGGCGGCGTTCGACCTGGACGAGCTCGCCATGGAGCTCTTCTTCGAGGACGCCGAGGGCATCGCGGCGTGGGTGACCGACAACGTCGCCTACCAGCCGTACCGCGGGCTGCTGCGGGGCGCGCAGGGGACGCTGCGGGCGCGCGCCGGCAACGCGCTCGACCAGGCCGTCCTCCTGGCGTCGCTCCTGGGTCAGGCCGGTTACGACGTGCGCGTCGCCCTCGGCACCCTCGACGACGCGCAGGCGGCCGAGCTGCTGGGCACCACGGCGGCGGCGCCCGCGCGCGACTACGGGGAACTGGAGGCGCGCTTGCGCGCGGCGCTGCCGAGCATGGACTGGGACCTCTTCTTCGCCGCCCAGCCCGACGCGGACCGCTCCGCCGAGACGGCGGAGCTGGCAGGCGCGCTGGGAGCGGCGCTGGCGGACGCCGGCGTCCAGCTGGCGAGCGCCGGGCCCGACCTCCTGGCGGAGGCGGCCGAGTACGCCTGGGTGGAGTACCGGTTGGGCGACGGCGAGGCGTGGGCCGCGGCGCACCCCGCCGCGCCGTTCGTGGCGGGCGCCGAGCCCGAGGTCGCCGAGCGGTTGGAGGGCGGCGTCCCGGAGGCGTTGCAGCACCGCGTCAGGTTCGAGGTGCTCGTCGAGGTCCTCGAGGGCGACGAGCTGACGGTGCGGCCGGTCATGCCGGCGTGGGAGCGGCCCGCGGCCAACGCCGACGGCGTGGTCATCTCCTACTCGAACGTGCCGAACACGGCCGCCATGGAGGCTGACCTGCCTACCGTGCTGGCCGAGAGCGAGTTCTGGGTACCGACCTTCATGGGCGGAGTCCCCGAGGGGGCGCAGGCGTTCGACATGATGGGGGCCCTGCTGACCCCCGAGGACGCCGCCAACCCCATGGCCGGCGTGGTCAGGAACGTGCGGCGCGGCTTCAGCGACGCCATCGGCGGCCTCGGCGGCATGGGCGGCGAGCCCACCGGCGAGGCCGTCGCCCTGACGGCGCAGTGGCTGGTCGTGACGCTCGTGGCTCCGGGCGGCGAGGAGCGGGAGTTCCGCCGCACGGTCTTCGACCGCATCGGGGCCGAGGCGCGCGAGGCCGGCGCCGTGACCACGGCCGCGATGACGCGCGAGGAGGCGGAGCTGCGCCTGCTCACGGAGCACCGGCTGATGATCTTCCCCGGTGCCACGCCCCGCGACTTCCTGCTGGACGAGTACCTCGAGCAGGTGTTGGCCAGCGAACCGCTCCTCGAGCGCGCCCTGGCCCTCAGGTACGGCGTCGAGCCGGAGCGCGGGCTGGCGGAGTCGCTGGCGCAGGGGTCGCCGGTCGAGCACTTGCTCACCATGGCGCTGTTCGACCAGGGTCCGGCCGGGCAGCTGTCGTGGCGGGCGGAACCTGGCCTGCTCATGTTCTCGGACGGGCTGGCCGGGAGCGTGGAGGAGGCCAGAATCGTGAGCCGCCTCGACATCGTGAACAACTCGCGGCGCACCCTCGGCGCCGGCGGGCCGGCGAGCATGCTGGCTCAGGGCGTGTGGGAGACGTTGACCGAGCGCGACCTCCTCGGCGACCGGCGTCACAACACCGCCAACTTCCGGGGCGACCTCACGGTGGTGGAACCGTTCGGTGCTGCGCCGGCCGGGTTGTCTGCGGAGGCGCGCCGCAACCTGCAGCGCGACCTCGACCTCGGTTACGCCGCACTGGTCCCGGCGGGCGCCGACGCCTGGTGGCGCGTCGACCCGACCACGGGCGAGACGCTCGGCATCACGGCGGACGGGCGGGGCCAGTCGCTGACCGAGTACACGATCATGCTCTACGACAACGCCTTCACGCTCATGTTCGCTATGAAGAGCTACAACGACTGCACCAAGGGCAACCCCTCGTGGGAGGCAGAGCTCTGCTGCCTCGCCAAGGCGCACATCAGCAACATCTTCGGGATAGGCCTCGGCCACGCCATCGGCGGTTTCGGCTTCGGCGGCGCCGTCCTGGGCATGGCGGCGTTGTCTTTCAACATCACCTCGGGCCTGCTCGGCACCAACTTCGCGGACCTGTTCCCAGGTGGCGTCTGCTGAGGCGTCAGCTCCCGGCGTCGCGCCGCGCCCAGGTGGCCCGCAACCAGCGGGCGCACAGGTCGACCCAGGCGTGGGCGTTCTCGGGTAGGGCGGGGCGGTCGGCGTTGGCGACCGGCTCGGCGGTCGACAGGCCGTGCGGACCGTGCGCGAAGTGGTGGTACTCGTACGGCACGCCCGCCGCCTCGAGGGCCGTGACGAAGCGCAGCGACTGACTGGCGGGGACCGTCTGGTCCTCGCCAGTCGTCCACACGAACGCGGGCGGCGTCTCGGGGCCGACGGCCGCCAGGCAGTCCTCCTTGAGGAGACGGGTCAGGCGTCCGGCCGGCGGCAGCCAGTCGAAGCTGAAGACGGCGTAGCACGGCACGATGGCGTCGGGCCGGGAGGAGTGCTCGAGGAGCCCGTCGTTGGCGGTCACGCCGCGCGCGGCGAGGTCGCCGTACTCGGTGCGCTCCGCCGCCACGAGGTCGTCGCGGTGCCACATGGTCCCGAGCATGGCGGTCACGTGGCCGCCGGCGGAGAAGCCCATCACCGCCACGCGCGTGGGGTCGACGCCCAGGTCGGCGGCGTGCTTGCGCACCCAGCGAACGGCGCGGGCGGCGTCCACGGCGGGGTGAGGGTAGGTGGCGTGCTCGCGGATCGAGTAGCGCAGCACGAAGGCCGAGAAGCCGTGACGCATGAAGGCGAAGGCGGCCGGGTCGGCCTCCCGCTGAGAGAGGAACTCGTAGCCGCCACCCGGGCACACGATCAGGGCGGGCCGGGGGTTCTCGAGCGAGCTCGGAAGCTGGTCGGAGCGCGGCCGATCGAAGAGGGCCGCCTCCAGCGTGACGGCGCGGTCCGGGTTCATGGTGACGGTGAAGCTGCGCATGCCGCCAGCCTACGTCCGTGGCGCGAGCGGGCGTGCGGGGTGGCTCACGGCACCATGCGCCTTATGACGGCGAGGGACCCGAGTCCCAGCACGGCCAGCAGCGCGAGCCCCCAGAGGGCCAGGCCGAGCGCGCCCTGGGCCACCAGCCACGCCTCGACCTCGCCGGCCACGCCCGCCCTGAAGACGAGGAGGATGACCACGGCGAGGACGAGGGTGAGGCCGACGAGGGCGGCGATCAACGCCAGGGCGCCCCAGCGCTTGTTGATGGCGGCGCAGAAGTAGCCGCTGACGAAGAAGAGCATGGCTATGACGAAGTAGGCGAGGAACGCCGTGCCGGGCGCGTCGCCGCCAAGCGAGGGGAGGGTCACGTAGCCGTTCATGCCCCAGCCGTGGGTGGCGCGCTCGATCACGCCGATCGCGGCAAACGCGGCGGCCAGCATGCCGGAGGTGAGGGCCGCCGTGAGGAGGGTGCCGAGGTGGAAGTCGCGTCGGGTGATGCTCAGGGCCTGGGAGAACGGGAACGTGAGCGTCAGCGCCTGCACGCCCACGACCAGGAAGGACCAGAGGGGAGCGCCGGCGGCGCCGAAGCCGTACTTCGCCTCGCTGGTGGGTATGAGCGCGAACACGAGCAGGGCCAGCAGCAGCGCGCCGGCGAGGATGAGCAGGGGCATGTACACGTAGGTGGTGCGGTTGAGTAGCTGTAGCCTCACGACCTTGATCACGTTCGTCATCCGCGGCTCCTTCCCTCGTCGGGCCGGGCGCTCCGGCCGGGTTCGGTGATGCGGACGATCAGTTGTTGAAGCGAGACGGGCGCGACCTCGAGGCCGCGGGCGGCGAGGCGGGCGCGCTCCTCGCCCTCGAGCCGCCCGAGCACGGTGACGGAGGCGACCCGGCCGAGCCGTTCGGTGTGGATGACCTCGCGCCCGGCCGCGAAGGCCTCGACGGCGCTCGAGTCGCCCACGACGTTGACGGCGCGGCCGCGCGCGTCGTCGGCGCTCTCGTCCATCACGACGCGGCCGCCGTCGAGCACGACGATGCGTTCGAGCAGGCTCGCCACCTCGTCGATCAGGTGCGACGACAGGACGATGGTGCGGGGGTGATCGGCGTAGTCCTCCAGCAGCCGGTCGTAGAAGGTCTGGCGCGCCGCGGCGTCGAGGCCGAGGTACGGCTCGTCGAAGAACGTGATCTCGGCCCGGGCCGCCATGCCGATGGTGACGCCCACGGCGGAGAGCTGCCCGCGCGACAGGCGCCTCACCGGCTTGTGGAGCGGGAGCTGGAAGTCGGCCACGAGCCGGTCTGCCAGGGACTGGTCCCAGGCGGCGAAGAAGAGGCGCGCCATGGCGAGGGCGTGCCCGACCTTGACGCCGTCCGGGTACTTCTGGTTCTCGCGGACGAAGCAGGTGCGCCGCAGGACGCGCGAGTTCTCGTAAGGCTCCTCGCCGTACACCTTGACGGCGCCGCTGGTCGGGAACGCTTGCGCCGTGATCATCGACATGAGCGTCGTCTTGCCGGCGCCGTTGCGACCGAGCAGGCCGTAGATCACGTCCTTCTCGAGGGCCAGGCCCACGTCGTCGAGTGCGAGGGTCGCGCCGTAGCGCTTGGTCAGGTGGTTGACTTCGACTACCGTGTTCATCGCTGCTTCCTTCCCGCGAAGTGCTCCCGCAGGAGTGCGGTGAGCGCGGTCTCGTCGAGGCCGAGCTTCTCGGCTTCGACCACGAGCGGTTCTACGTAGCTGGCGGCGAACGCCGCTCGCCGCTCGGCGAGCAGGGCGCGCCTCGCGCCCGGCGCCACGAACATGCCGATGCCACGCTGCTTGGCCAGGATCCCCTTGTCGACGAGCAGGTTGACGCCCTTCGCTGCCGTGGCGGGGTTGAGCCGGTAGAACGCCGCGAGCTCGTTCGTGGAGGGCGCCTGGGCGTCCTCGGGCAGGCTGCCGTCGACGATCGAGTCCTCGATGCGTTCGGCGATCTGCAGGAACAGTGGTCTGGTGTCGTCGATCGTCCGGCCTCCGCTTCCTTGGTTCATTAGTCGAGTAATGAACCGATGGAGTGTACGGCTTGGCGCGGTGTCCGTCAAGTGCGGCCGCGCCATGACCCATGTCAACGCGCTACCGCGAATCGGAACGGTTCAATTCGAGGGCTATGCACCGGGCAGCGGTACGCCGCCCGCCGCGAACGAGTACCCTGACCCAGGCGAGCCACGCCGCGGCCGGAACCGGCACAGCGTGGTCGCTCGCCATGGCAACTCAGCAGGAGGCAAGTCGATGTCCAACGTGATCGGTCCCGAAGTCCTCGCGCCCAGCGCCCCGCCAAGGTCGAGCTGATGGCCCAGACCTCGCCGGTGCTGGCCGTCAAACGTCCGCTCACGGTCAGCAAGACCAGCGTCGAGCCCGTCGCCGACAGCGACAAGCGCTGGACGAGCCTCATCTACTCCTACGCCGGCGCCGCCACGTTCTGGCTCATCTGGGGCACCCTGGTCGGCCTGTACCTGAGCTACAAGTTCGCGGCGCCCGACGTCGACCACATCTCGTGGCTCTCCTACGGGCGGCTCCGGCCCGTGCACACGAACACGGTGTTCTGGGGCTGGTCGTCGCTCGCCATGATCGCCGCGGCGCTCTACGTGGTGCCGCGCACGAGCATGCGCCGGTTGTGGTCGTACCCCCTCGCCTGGGTAGCCTTCTGGCTCATCAACGTCTCGGTCCTGGCCGGCGACGTGATGCTGATGGCCGGCATCAACAACGCCGGTCAGGAGTACCGCGAGTACATCTGGCCCGTGCAGCTGGTGTTCGCCGTCGGCGTCATCCTGGTGGCCTACAACCTCGCGCGCACCATCGCCGACAGGGGCATCGAGGAGATCTACATCTCCAACTGGTACATCATGGCGGCGTTCCTATGGACCATCCCGCTCGTGGTCTTCGCCTACATCCCCTTCTACCAGCAGAACGCCATCAGCCAGACCGTCATCCAGGGCTACTACATGCACATGGGCGTGGGCATGTGGTTCACGCCGTTCGTGCTGGGGCTCACCTACTACGTGCTGCCCAAGCTGCTCAACAAGCCCATCTACTCCTACTCGCTCGGCGTGTTGGCGTTCTGGGCGCAGCTGATCTTCTACACCATGATCGGCGCCCACCACTTCATCTTCGCCCCGACCCCGTGGTGGATCCAGACTGTCGCCATCATCTTCAGCGTCGCCATGATCATCACGCTCGCGGCCGGCACGGGCAACTTCCTGCTGACCATGAGGGGCGAGGGGCGCACCATCGCGCGCTCGTACAGCCTCCCCTTCATCCTGGCCGGCGTGATCTCGTACTTCCTCTTCTCGGCGCAGGGGTCCCTCGAGGCCATCCGCAGCCTGCAGGGGATCTGGCACTTCACCAACTACACCGTCGCCCACTCGCACCTGACGATGTACGGCTTCGTCGTGCTCCTCATCTGGGGCGCCCTGTACGGCCTGCTACCGCGCCTCACGGGCCACGAGCCGCCCGCCTTCTGGGTGGGCGTGCACTTCTGGTTCGCCGTCGTGGGGCTCACGCTCTACTCGTTCGCGCTGATGATCGGCGGCAGCGTCCAGGGCCTCAGCTGGATGAGCGGCTCCCCGTTCATCGAGTCCGTGAAGGCCATGGCGTCGTTCTGGCTGTGGCGCGCCGTGGGCGGCACGCTCATGTTCCTGAGCCACATCATCTTCGCCTTCAACATGTGGGCGATGCGGCCCCGCGCCGCCACCAGTAGTGCGGCCGCCCCGGCGGCCACCGAGGTGGCGCAGTGAACCTCCACAAGAACCACTGGCTCCTCTTCAGCGTGACGTTCTTCGTGTTCGTCGGCCTCTCGCTGATCATCGCCATCTTCCCCGCTATGTGGGTGCAGGACAACTCCGAGCCGCTGCCGGGAGCCGTGCCCCTCACGGCGCTCGAGCGCGAGGGGCTCGGCGTCTACGTCGCCGAGGGGTGCGTGGCCTGCCACACCCAGCAGGTGCGTCCGCTCGAGATGGATCAGGCGTGGGGGCGCCCCGCCGCGCCCGGCGACTACGCCTACGTCACGCCCCTCGGCGTCTGGGCGCCCTACGCCCCCGCCGTGCTCGGCAGCGAGCGCAACGGCCCGGACCTGACGAACGTCGGCGCGCGCCAGGCGAGCGACGTGTGGCAGTACATCCACCTCTACAACCCGCGCGCGGTGGTCCCCGACTCGGTCATGCCCGCCTACCCGTGGCTCTTCGACCGCGTCGCCGACGCGCCCCCCGGCAAGGCCGTGCCCGTCCCCGCCGCGTTCGCGCCGAAGGACGGCTCGAAGGTCGTCCCCAACGCACGCGGCGAGGCGCTCGTCGCCTACCTGCTCTCCCTGAAGCAGGTGTCGCTGACGGCCGCGCCGGCCGCCGAGGCCGCACCCGCCGCCGCAACGTCGGCGGCCACGGGAGCGCCCGGGACCGCCCCCGCCACTGAAGTTCCCGCGGCCGCCCCGCCCGCGGCCGCGCCCGAAGCGCCTGCCGCCGAGACTCCGGCCGCCGAGCCGGCCGCCGCCGAGCCGTCTGCCGCCGAGGTCCCCGCCGCCGAACCGTCTGCCGCCGAGCCGGCCGCCGCCGAGCCCGTGACCCAGGGCGCCGCTGCGGCCACGACGGGGTCGGCCACCACCGAGGCCGCCACCGCCGAGGCCGCTGCTGCGGAGCCCACCACCGCCGAGGCGGCGCAGCCGGCCGCGCCCGTGGAATGGGACGAGGCGCTCGGCGAGTCGACGTTCATGGCCTCCTGCGCGGCTTGTCACCAGGCGACGGGGCAGGGCATCGTGGGCGCCTTCCCGCCCCTGGTGGGCAACGCGGTGGTCGGTGCCGACGACCCGGCCGAACACATCGCCACGGTGCTTTACGGCAAGCCGGGGGGCGGCGTGATCGACGGCGTGACCTACACCTCTCCCATGCCGCCCTTCGCCGCCCAACTCAGCGACGAGCAGATCGCGGCCGTCATCAACCACGAGCGCACCAGCTGGGGCAACTCGGCCACGCTCGTGACGCCCGATGCCGTCGCGGCCGCCAGGAAGGCAGGACAGTGACCCAGCTACTCCGCCTCGTGACGACGTTGCAGCACGAGATGCACGGCGCGGCCGCGGCCGGCGCCGCCCAGCCCGACGACTTCTCCCTGCGGACGGCGGACCATCACGCCATGGCGCCGCAGGGGGGTTACGAGTACGTGCTCGTGATCATCGGCGTCGTCGTGACCGTGCTGCTGACCATCTACACGATCAAGCTACTCGTCAAGCCCGGCGAGGTCGGCCCCGGACACATCAAGCGCAAGATCTTGACGGGCGACCGGTGAGGGGGGCGGCATGACCGACCGTAACGAAGAGGGCCGCCGCGCGGACGAGGCCGCCGCCACGGTCACGGGCGGCGCCGGCGCGGCCGGGGACCAGACCCGCGTCGACGTCTACCTGGACGGCGGCGAGCAACCCATCGTCAGCTACCGCCCGCCGGTCAGCTTCGAGCTCGACTCCACTCAGCTGGAGGACGGGCAGCACGTCCTGCGCATCGAGGCGTTCGACTCGAGCGGCAACAAGGGCGTTCGCACCGTGCCTTTCAGCGTCAGGAACGGACCCGGCATCGCCGTGCACGGCATAACGCCCGGCGACGTCCTCGACGGCAAGATCGAGGTGCTGGTCAACTCGTACGGCGGCGTGGGCGAGAAGGCGTGGGAGCCGTCGCGAGCGGAGACGCCAGCCCCCATCCCCACCTGGACCTGGGTGCTGGTGCTCCTGATCGCTGCGTTCGGCGTGTTCTACGGCGTGCGTCACTGGAACCCGTCGGCGGACTTCGCGGCCACGCCGACCTTCAGCTCGACCACCGTCCAGACCAGCCAGGCGCCGGGCGCCGCCGCCGGCCCGGCCGGCGCTCCCAGTGGTCAGGGTGGCGGAGCCAAGGGCGAGGCGCTCTACGCCAACCTCTGCTCCGCCTGCCACCAGGCCACCGGCCAGGGCCTGCCCGGCGTCTTCCCGCCGCTGGCGGGCGACCCGGTCGTCACGGCCGACGACCCCACCGAGCACATCACCACCGTCCTGCACGGCAAGCAGGGCTCCACCATCGACGGGGTGACCTACGCCTCCGCCATGCCCGCCTTCGCGGGCCAGCTCTCCGACGAGGAGGTGGCCGCCGTGATCAACCACGAGCGGACCAGCTTCGGGAACGCCGCGCCGACCGTCACGGCTGAGCAGGTCGGCGCCCTGCGCTGAGCGGTCTCCCGAGAGGGCGTTGTCGTGGTGGGTGCACCGGACGAGGTGCGCCCACCACCCGGTGGCGCCCGACGTCAGTCGCCGAAGAGCGCCTCCGACAAGAGCACGACGTCCACGTCGGCTGCCGCGAGGTGCGCCAGGATCGACGCCAGGTCCTCCATGTAGTAGTAGGTGTCGACGTCAGAGCCGCGGGGGTAGACCTGGTGGAACACGAGCACCAGCCAGGCGCGCTCGGTGGCGGCCCGGTCTATCAGCGCGTTGATCGCCGACGGGGGGTCGGCCGCGCCGAGGCTCACCGCCCGGATGCGGTAGGGGTCGGCGGGTGGCCACGTCTCGAGACCCTGGTCGCGCACGATCGTCCGTCCGGCCGCGAAGTAGCGCCGGACCTGCGCTAGCGACTCCGCGTCGTAACCGCCGTAGGGGTAGGCGATCAGGTCGACCCCGCGCTGGAAGCCGTTCTCCAGCAGCCACGTCTTCACCCGCGCCAGCTCGGCCGTGAGCGCTTCCGGCGTGAGCGTGTCGAGGCCGCCGTCCTCCAGCAGGCTCGCCTGGTGGGCGATGACCTCCCAACCGGCGAAGCGCTCGGCCGTCAACAGCTGGTCGACCGTCATGAAGGTGTCGACGCCCACGAGGTCGACGATGGCGGCGATGCTGGCGCGGATGCCGAGCCGTTGCGCCAGCGGCAGGGCGAAGGCGAAGGCGCCGTCGCGGGCGTCGTCGAAGACGAGCGAGACCTTGCCGCGGGCCGGGAGGTCGAGCGCGCCGAGGTAGTCGAACCAGGCCGTGACGGGGCCGGTGCCGTCGTCCGCGAGGCTGAGTTGCATGTCGGTGACGGCGGCGAGGTCGATGGTGGGCCGGCCGCCGGTCGCCGTCGTGCCCAGCCCCACCGTGATCGTGAACCACTCGCCGTCGTGGCCGTAGGAGAAGGCCGGGTCGGCCACGCCCGTCAGCACCGGGAACGAGTCGTAGGTCTCGAAGCCGTCGGCGCTCAGGTAGAGCGACAGGTAGCTCAGGTGCTCGAGCCCGCTCAGCCTGAGCGTGAGGGTCAGGAAGCTCCCGCTCAAGTCGATGGGGTTCAGGTTGGTGGCGCGAACGTTCACCTGCAGGGCGTCGCCGTCGGTGTCGACGCGCAGCGAGCGCGTGCCGACGAGGACCTCCTCCAGGTCGGCGGCGGCCACGCCGGCGGTGGTCTGCTTCACGAACGGCGTGTCGTACTGGAACGTGTCGATCGGCGTGCCCGGACCGGCGACGCGCGCCACCGCGTTCGGCCTGAGCTCGAGCGGCGCCGGCTGCGCGGCGCCTTGCGCGTTCGCCGGGGACGGTGGCGCGGCGCACCAGACCGCCAGCGCCAGGGCGATCCGGATGACGGCGCTCCGGCGTCGATCGGCCGCCACGGCGGCTCGGCTGCTATGAGGCGGTCGGGTCGTGGTCGTCATCCGCCCATTATCGCCGCCCCGGCCGCGTCAGGGAGGACCCTGGCCCTTCTGCGCCTCGGCGAGGCGCGCGAACACGCAACTCGACTCCCCGTCCGCCATGCAGGAGGTGAGGCCGAGCGGCTCGCCCAACAGGAGCGACACGAGCCGCTCGTCGAAGCGGCACACGGCGCGCGTCTCGTTGGCGACGTTGTGGAACACGCAGTTGACGGCGGCCACCCCCACGCCGCCCGGTGCCACCGCGGCGTGGTACCCGAGCTGGTCGAGGATGGTGACGACCGCCGCGCGTCGGGCCTCTGGGTCGAGGCCCACGAGGTACGGGAGCCACTCCGCCGCGACGTCGTCGGCCATGGTCATCAGCACCTCTTCGGCCGTGTCGTCGCCGACCCGCTCCCGGATGGCGCGGAAGAGGTTCAGCGAGAGCAGGTCGTAGCGGCGCGGGAACGACTCGAGCCCCTGATGGGTCAGGCCGTAGGTGCGGCTGGGGCGGCGGCCGCTCGGCCGCGAGCCGACGTGCACCACCAGCCCGTCGCGTTCGAGCGCCGTGACCTGTTGCCTCACGGCCGTGCGCGTCACGCCGAGGCGGCCCGCCAGCTCGTCGAGGGTCAGCCCTGCCGGCTTCGCCCTCAACAACTCCTCGAGCAGGGCGTCTCGCGTCGCCTTCGGCGGCGTGCTCGTCTGTGGTGACGCTCGCGTCATGGTCGCTCTCGTGGTCGATTGTTCCACGTGAAACACCCCGGCGGCCGCTGGGATGGACCGTTCGGCGCGGCCCGCCGTCCGGGCGCGCGCTCGACTCCCTTAGTAGCCCCTACCGGCCAACAATAACATAAACGGCTTGCATTTTCGTCAGAGAGTGTTACAATGCACTTCGGTAAGCGCGTTCCCCGTGAATGCGGGAAGGAGCAATCGTTATGGTCAACCGCTCGAACGAAACCTCGAAAAGTATGTCGCGCCGCATAGCCTTCATCGCGGCAGCCCTGGTGGTCGCCGCACTGCCGATCGCGTTCGCTCAGAGCGCCGACCTCACCAAGTCGCCGCCGCCCGCCCCGTACGTCAACGCATCGACGCTCGTCCAGCTGCCCGACTTCATCCCGGGCGCCGGGGCCCTCTTCATCGACCCCGCCAACGCGCCGACCGGGCCGTGGCTCGCCTACGGCAAGGACGGCAACCTCATCGAGGTGTTGTTCATGATCCCGGTCAGCGGCATGGACAAGGCCCAGAACTGGAACGACCTGGCCGCCGGCCTCCTGGCGCAGATCGGCTTGACGGTCGACCACGTCGACGTCTCCTACAACGGCGGCCACCCCGGCCTGGCCGAACCGCACTACCACATCCGCCTCGCCTTCGTAGACGCCGCCACGCAGCAGGCGCAACTGAACCCGTGACGGCGCCGGCGGCCTGAGCCGCCGCGTCGCAACATCGATCGACAAGCGGCTGCCGGCCCCGAGCGCGTCTCGGGGCCGGCAGCGTCGTGGCGGGGCCGCCCGTGCCTCAGGGGACCTTCGCGACCGTGACCGTGACCGCGTTGCCGGCGTCGGGCGCGTAGGCGCCGAAGCGCACCTCGATGGTGGCCTCGCCGAACCACTCGCCCGACTCGCCCAGGACGCCGTTGCCGTTCGGGTCGGTGCCCGCCTGCACCGTCAGGGGGCCGGGCAGGGCGTCGGTCAGGGTGAACAGCCCGTCGGCGTCGAGGATCGCGTCAGGGTAGCCCGCCACCCTGAGGATGAGGTCGTCGCTGGGCTCTGGGGGTGGGGGCGGGCCCATGAGGTGGTCGTACGCGCCGGCCGCGTCGACGAAACCGAAGCCGTACTCCGGGTCGCGGCCGGGGGCGCCGCGGTCGATGGCCGTGGCGCTCAGCGCCTGCTCGATGGCGGCCTTGCCCGCCGCGGGTGCGGCGCTGCGCAGCATGGCGATCACGCCCGCCACCGCCGGCGCGGCCATGCTCGTTCCCTGCAGCCTGCCGTAGCCGGCCACGGGGCCCGGGTAGGTCACCACCGTGCTGAGCACCCCCTCCGTCCTCGACCCGCCCGGCGCCGCGATGAACATCTGCGGTCCGAGGTGGCTGTAGCAGGCCCTGAGCCCGCCCGGTTCCGTGGCCGCCACCGCCAGCACCTCGGGGTAGGCGGCCGGGTAGAAGATGGGGTTGGTGGTCGGCGCCGGGCAGGCGAACTCGTCGTTGCCGGCGGCCGCCACCAGGCTCACGCCCAGCTCGTCGGCCGCGCGCAGGGCGTCGCGGACCCCCTGACCGAGGTCGAAGGCCGCGCCGATGCTCATGTTGACGACCTGGGCTCGCGGCGAGCCCTCGTTCACGACGTACTGAAGCGCCCGCACCAGGCTCGCCGTCGTCATGCTGCAGGCGGGACCGACCGCCTCGCCGAGGTTGACGAGGAGCAACCGGGCGTACGGCGCCACGCCCGCCACGCCGACGCCGTTGTTGGCGACGGCCGCGGCGATGCCCGCCACGTGCGTGCCGTGCGTGCCGCAGACCGCGCCGGGGGCGCCCACGGGGCCGCCGCCGGCAGCGGCGTCGTAGGTGGCCACCACGTTGGCGGCCAGGTCCGGGTGCGTCGGCAGGAAGCCCTGGTCGAGGACGGCGACGGTGGCCCCCGCCCCGCCGGCGACGCCCCACAGCGCCTCCACGCCGAGCTCGTCCAGGTTCCACTGCTCGGCTCGCAGCGGGTCCACGCTGGCGGGCTCGAGGAGGCGGGGGAACTCGACGAAACCGACGCCCGCCGTGCCCTGCAGGGCCGCGGCGGCCCTCACGGCGCTGCCGGTCGGCACCGTCACCAGGGTGAGCCCGGCCGCCTCGAACGGCTCCGTCGCCGCCTCCACGCCGAGGTCGGCGAGGGCGGCGCGCACGGCGACCTCGCGCCCGGCGAAGGTGGCGGCGCCGCCAACGCCGTCGACGGATTCGGACCCGTTGGCCCGCAGCACGACGCCGGGTCGCTCGAGCCCGACGATCAGCGTGGTGGTGGGTGCCGCCAGCAGCTCCGGCGCCAGGTGGGCGTCCAGGCGGTCGTGGGCGCCGATGGCGCTCGCGGCGGCCCGACCGGGGGCCGCCAACGTGGCGAGCGCGGCCTGGTCGGGCGCCGCCAAGGCGGAGCCGCCGGGGCCGCCCACCACGATCCCGCTCACGTCGGGGTAGGCGAACGTGACCTCGCCGCTCGTGGCCACGTACTGCTTGCCGCGGTGGGTGGCCGTCAGCCGCACCCGGAACCGCGCCGGGAAGCGCGGCATGGCCGCCGGGTCCACGATAACGGTGACGACGGCGCTGCCGCTGCCGTTACTTGGCGCGAAGGAGACGGCGCCGGCGAGGGTGGGGTCGGTCGGGAGGGCCTCGATGACCCAGTGCGACGGCGCCGTCACCACCACGTCGGCCCGGGCGAAGCCGGTCATGCTGGTGGTGACGGTCTCGACGGCGACGGTGGGCGGCGGCTCCTGGAAGCACCCCGCCAACAAGAGGCTCGCGAGCGCCACCATGAGCGCCGCCGCGAGCCAGGCCTTGCGGCGCGCTGCCGCGCGTCCAGGGTGGTGCCAGTGGGGTTCCGGGTCGCGCCTCGTCATGGTGGACACTCCGTTCGCCCCGTGATACCCCGCCGCGCGGTCCCATCAGTGACAACCTCCTGAACCCTGCCTTCATCGTCGCCCCGGCTCAGCGGCCGCGCAACTGCCCGAGGTGAGCCAGGAGGCCCGCGGTGGACGCGTCGTGCGTGCCGGGGGCGGAGGCGCCCGCCCGCACCTCGCCCAAGAGGTTCGTTGCCAGCTCCTTGCCGAGCTCCACGCCCATCTGGTCGAAGCTGTCGATGTCCCACACCACCCCCTGGGTGAAGATGGCGTGCTCGTACAGGGCGATGAGGTTGCCGAGGGCGTGCGGCGTCAGCTGCGGCATGAGGATGGAGGTGGTGGGGCGGTTGCCCGGGAACGACTTGGCGGCGCTTAGCAGCTCGAGGCGGTCCGCCGGTGCTCCCTGCTCCTCCAGCATGGCGCGCGTCTGCGCCCTGGTGCGGCCGAGCATGAGCGCCTCGGTCTGAGCGAGGAAGTTGGCGAGGAGGATGTCGTGGTGCTCCGTCAGCGCGTGGAACGGCCTGGCGGGCGCGATGAAGTCGGCCGGGATCAGCTTGGTGCCCTGGTGGAGCAGCTGGTAGTAGGCGTGCTGCCCGTCGGTGCCGGGCGAACCCCAGATGATGGCACCGGTCTGCCAGGCGACTCTCTCGCCGGCGAGGTCGACGTCCTTGCCGTTCGACTCCATGAACGCCTGCTGCAGGTAGCTCGGCAGGTAGCGGAGCGACTCGTCGTACGGCAGCACGGCGGAGCTCTCCGCCCCGAAGAAGTTGCCGTACCAGACGCCAAGGAGCCCCATGAGCAGGGGGGCGTTGCGGTTCGGGTCGGCATCCTGGAAGTGCCGGTCCAGCTCGTGCGCGCCCTCGAGGAGCTCCACGAAGCGTTCGTAGCCGACCGCCAGCACGATGGAGAGGCCGATGGCCGACCAGAGCGAGTAACGCCCGCCGACCCAATCCCAGAACGCGAAGACGTTCTGGCGCTCGATGCCGAACTCGGCCACCTTGGCGAGGTTGGTGGAGACGGCGACGAAGTGGCGCGCCACCGCCTTGTCGCTCTTCAAGCGCTCGACCAGCCAACGCCTGGCCGTGTGCGCGTTGGTCATCGTCTCCTGCGTCGTGAACGTCTTCGACGACACGACGAACAGGGTGCTCTCGGGCCGCAGGCCCGCGAGCACCTCGCTGATGGCCGCCCCGTCGACGTTGGAGACGAAGTGGGTGGTCAGCGCGGCGGTGGTGTACGGCTTCAACGCCGTGACGACCATCTGCGGACCGAGGTGCGAGCCGCCGATGCCGATGTTGACGACGTCGGTGATCCGCTCGCCCGTGTGGCCACGCCACTCGCCGCGGCGCACGGCGCCGGCGAAGCGCTCCATCTGCGCCAGCACCGCGTTGACGTCGGGCATGACGTCCTTGCCGTTCACGAGGATCGGCGTGTTGGAACGGTTGCGGAGCGCCACGTGCAGTACCGCCCGGTCCTCGGTGGTGTTGATGCGTTGGCCCTCGAACATGGCGCGCCGCCGGGCGGCGAGGCCCCGCGCCTCGGCCAACGCCAGCAGCAGCTTCACGGTCTCCTGCGTGATGCGGTTCTTGCTCAGGTCGACGAAGAGCTCGCCCGCCTGCATGGAGAAGCGTTCGAAGCGCTTGTCGTCGCCTTCGAACAGGTCGGCGACGCGCACGTTCTCGAGTTGGCGCTGATGCGCCCGCAGCGCCTCCCAGGCCTCGGTGCTCCCTTTCGGGTGGTCGGTCATGGCTTTACCTCCCGGTCGCCGGCGGCTCCCCGCCGTCCTCGCTCGAGCGCCGCCAGATGTTGATGCCCGCGTCGACGGCGAGCTCGTCGAGCCGCGCCAGCTCCTCCGCCGTGAACTCGAGGTTGGCGAGCGCGCCGACGTTCTCCTCCAGCTGCCGCACGCTCGACGCGCCGATCAGGACGGAGGTGACGCGCGGGTCGCGCAGGCACCAGGCGAGGGCGAGCTGCGCCAGGGTCTGGCCGCGGCCCCTGGCGATGTCGTCGAGGGCGTGCACGCGCTCGAGCGTCTCCTTGGTGAGCATCGACTCCTTGAAGGAGCCCGCGCGGCTGGCGCGCGAGCCCGGCGGCAGCGTGTCGTGGACCTCGCTGGGCTTGACGCCCAGGTAGCGTGACGTGAGGAGCCCCTGCGCGAGCGGCGAGAAGACGATGCAGCCGGCGCCCTCGTCGGCCAGCACGTCCAGGAGGCCCCCCTCGATCCAGCGGTTGAACATCGAGTAGGACGGCTGGTGGATGAGCAGCGGGGTGCCGGCCTGGCGCAGGAGGGCGGCGGCCTCGCGCGTGGCGGAACGCGAGTAGGACGACACGCCCGCGTACAGCGCCCTCCCCTGCTGCACGGCGCTGGCGAGGGCGCCCATCGTCTCCTCGAGCGGGGTGGCCGGGTCGAAGCGGTGACTATAGAAGATGTCCACCCAGTCGAGCCGCATGCGCTTCAGGCTCTCCTCGAGGCTCGACAGGAGGTACTTGCGCGACCCCCACTCGCCGTACGGTCCTGGCCACATCTCGTAGCCGGCCTTGGTGGAGATGACGAGCCGGTTGCGGAGGCCAGCGAAGTCGGTGGCGAGGATCTCGCCGAAGTTGCGTTCGGCCGAGCCGGGGGGCGGGCCGTAGTTGTTGGCCAGGTCGAAGTGGGTGATGCCCAGCTCGAAGGCGCGCGTGAGGATGGCGCGCATGGTGCTCAAGGGGCGGTCGTCGCCGAAGTTGTGCCAGAGGCCGAGCGACACCTTGGGAAGTAGCAGGCCGGAGCGGCCCACGCGGGCGTAGGTCATCTTATGGGCGTCGGTCACGCCCTCAGGTTAGCCCTTGGGCGTCAGGCGTCGGCGCTCACGCGCCCGCGCGTGGTGGGCGTGGGCGCCGCGCCGTTGCCGCCGGGCGGGTCGATGAGCTGGTCGAGCCGCACGCTCGACAGCGCCTCCCGGATGGTGAGCGAGGCGCCTATCCAGGCCAGGTTGAGGCGGCAGTAACCCTTGCGCTCGGTGGTGGCGCAACGCTCCCTCGTCTGGCAGGTGTCGACGACGAGCGGCCCCGACATGGTCTCGATCACGTCGAGGAGCGAGACGGTGGCCGGGTCGACGATCAGCGTGACGCCGCCGTTGCGGCCCTGGCGGTTCTCGACGTAACCCGCCTGCGCCAGGCGCCTCAGCACCTTGGCGAGGAAGGCCGGCGGCTTCTTGAGGTCGGCTGCTATCCTGGCGGCCGCCGCGCCGGGGTTCTCCGCCGCGTAGATGAGCGCGTGGATGGCGTAGCTCTCCTCCTTGCGGAGGACCGTCCGGTAGGGGGAGGTTGCCGCTGGCTCTACCACCCCTGAACGGTACCAAGAAACCAGGACCGGTGCCTCCACGTTTATCACGATGCGCGATTGGCGTCCAGGACGTAGGTTAATCGGCTAACCTGACCGGGCCCGGCAGGACATCTGTCCTTGGTCGAGCCTGGAGCCCGGGACTAACTTGGAGTCACGAGTCCGTGTTAGGCGGTGACCCTCGCCGCTCGACCAAGACGGACACCAAAAGGAGCAGGACATGCGAGACAAGCGCGGAAACCTCCCCCTGGGCGTCATCTACGCCGTCGCCGCGATCATCGTCGCGCTAGCGGTGGGGGTGGCACTGTTCGGCACGAGCGTCGACGCCGCCCCGGCTCAGCAGGCCGGCGCCGACCACGGGCACGACCTGACCATCAACCAGCCCGCCGGCGAGCACGTGGCCCTCACCGACCCCGAGGACCTCGTCCCCGTCGAGGAACTCCCCGTTATCAAGGCCGTCCTCGGCTACGCCCCCAACGCGGCGCCGCCCGTCGACCGCGACTACCGCGCCCACGTCGAGGTGGAGCTCGAGACGACCGAGGAGGTCCTGCGCCTCGCGGACGGCGTCGAGTACCGCTTCTGGACCTTCGGCGGCGCGGTCCCCGGCCCCATGATCCGCGTGCGCCACGGCGATTACGTCACCTTCACGCTGCAGAACCACCCCACCAGCCTCATGCCGCACAACATCGACCTGCACGCCGTGACCGGCCAGGGCGGCGGCGCCGAGGCCACGCTCATCTCCCCCGGCCAGCAGGCCACCTTCTCGTTCTCCGCGCTCGTCCCGGGCGTCTACATCTACCACTGCGCCACGGCGCCCGTTGGCATGCACATCGCCAACGGCATGTACGGCCTGATCGTGGTGGAGCCCAAGGAGGGCCTGGCGCCCGTCGACAAGGAGTTCTACGTCGTGCAGGGCGACTTCTACACCAAGGGCGACTTCGGTGAACGCGGCCTGCAGGACTTCGACATGCAGCGCGCCATCAAGGAGGACGCCGCCTACGTGGTCTTCAACGGCTCCGTCGGCTCGCTGGTGGGCGAGAACGCGCTGTTCGCCGACGTGGGCGACAAGGTCCGCATCTTCTTCGGCAACGGCGGCCCGAACCTGACCAGCTCGTTCCACGTCATCGGCGAGATCTTCGACACCGTCAACGTCGAGGGCGGCCGCCTCATCAACCACGACGTCCAGACCACGTCGGTTCCGGCGGGCGGCGCCGTGATGGTCGAGTTCGGGGTCGACGTGCCCGGCACCTACAACCTGGTGGACCACGCCATCTTCCGGGCGTTCAACAAGGGCGCCGTCGGGCAGCTCGTGGTCGTCGGCGAGAAGAACCCGACCATCTTCACCGAGCGCACCGACATCAGGCCCTACGACCCGGACGCCACCGAGTAACGAACCGCTTGACTCGCGCGTGGGGCCCGACCGCCGCCAGCGGCGCGCCCCACGCCTCCAGGACGGAAGGTCGACCGTGACCACCCGCACCCACTCACGCACGCGCACCCCGGCGCCGCGGCGCCGCGCCGCCCGCCTGACGCGCCGCTTCGCGGCCGCCGTGGCGGGGCTCTGGCTCCTCGCCGCCGCCATGCCGACCACCACCGCGGCCGCCGCGACCAGCATGGTCGCCATCGAGGGCGGGGAGGTCGAGCTCCTCTTCCCCGTCGAGGGTGAGGCCGCGACGGTGGTGGAACCGTTCCGGATCGACGTCGTGCCTGTCACCAACGCCGAGTTCCTGGCGTTCCTCGAGGCCAACCCGGAGTGGCGCCGCAGCGCCGTCCCCGAGGTGTTCGCGGGCAGCGCCTACCTGCGCGCCTGGGACGGCGACCTCGACCTCGGTGCGCTCGACCCGTCCGCCCCCGTGACCGACGTCAGCTGGTTCGCGGCCGCCGCCTACTGCGAGGCTCGCGGCGCGCGGCTGCCCACCGAGGCCGAGTGGGAGTTCGTGGCCAACGCCGGCTACGCCGGCCCCCGCGGCCGCGACGAGGCGGGCTACGCGGCGCGCGTGCTGACGCTCACCACGAGCCGCGCGCAGCGGCCCGGACCCGTCGGCATGGACGAGGCCAACTACTACGGCGTCAAGGACATGCACGGCCTCGTGTGGGAGTGGGTGTTCGACGTGGGCTCGAGCTTCAACACGGGCGACAGCCGCTCCGACGGCGACCGCCGCCTGCAGCTCGTGTGCGGCGGCGGGAGTGCCGGCGCCGTCGACAAGAGCGACTACGCCGCCTTCCTGCGCTACGCGTTCAGGAGCGGCCTGACCGGCGGTTACTCCAGCGGCGGCCTCGGCTTCCGCTGCGCCGGGTGAGGTAGGGAGGCCATGATGACGACCACACGCGATCACGCCGCGGCCCGCCGCCGCGCCCGGCTCCTCGCCGCGTTCGCGGCCGCCGCGCTGCTGGCCGCATGCGGCGGCAAGGCGGAGGAGGGCGGCGGCCGCGCGGAAGGCGCGCAGCACGTGATGGCCACGGCCACGCAGGCCGAGACGCCGCACGCGCCGGACCAGCACGCAGCGCCCGCCCCCGCCGACCCGCACGCGGGCCACGACGGGCACGAGGCGGCGCCCGCCACCCCGGACACGCACGCCGCGCCGGCCCCGGCCGACCCGCACGCGGGCCACGACGGGCACGAGGCGGCGCTGCCCGCGGCGGAACTGCCCGGCACCTCCATCTACCACCTCGGTGGCGCCTTCACGGGCCAGGACGGCGCCGAGTTCCGGCTGGCCGAGCTGCGCGGCGCGCCCACCGTCGTCGTGATGTTCTACGGCGACTGCACCACCGCGTGCCCGCTCCTCGTCAAGTCGGCGCAGGACATCGAGCAGGCCCTGCCCACCGAACTCGCCGCCAGGACGCGGTTCGCGATGGTCTCGTTCGACACCGAGCGCGACACGCCCGACAAGCTGCGCGCCTACGCCGAGTCCCTGGGGCTCGACAAGGCGAGCTGGCACTGGCTCGTCGGCAGCCCCCTGCTTACCCGGCAGCTCGCCACCCTGCTCGGCGTCCAGTACCGCGACGCCGGCAACGGGGTGTTCGCCCACAGCAACCTGGTGACCGTGCTAGACGCCGACGGCGTGCCCGCCGCGCGCGTCGAGGGCCTGGGCGCCCCGCTCGACGGCGCCGTGGCCGCCATCCGCGCGGCGCTCGAGTAGGCGCCGCGCCGGGTCCGGCGCACGGCGGGAGCGCGGGGCGGCGGGGGCGCCCCCGCCGCCCGTCAGCCGCCGGCCAGGTCGGCGAGCGCATCGCGGACGCTACCGCCGCGCGCGCGCAGCGCCGCCTCGGCCCGCTCCGCCGTCACGCCGGCCTTCGTCATCACGATGGCGCGCCTGATGTCGTCGCCGGCCGCCGCCAGCGCCTTGGTGGCGGCGGCCTCGTCGACGCCCGCGCCGCGCGCCACGATCTGCACCGCGCGAACGCGCAGCTTGGCGTTGACGGGCCGCATGCCCACCATGAGGTTGTCGTACGCGCCGCCCAGGCGCACCAGCACCGTGGTGGAGAGGGCGTTGAGGGCGGCCTTCTGGGCGGTGCCGGCCGCTAGGCGCGTGCTGCCGGCCAGCACCTCCGGCCCGGTCGCGAGGAGGACGCCCACGTCGCCGGCGCGCAGCAGGGCCGTGCCTGGGTTGTTGGCGATCCCGACGGTGAACGCGCCGCGCGCGCGGGCGTGCTCCAGCGCCGCGACGGTGTAGGCCGTGCCGCCGCTGGCGGCGACCCCCACCACCGCGTCGAGTTCTCCGATGGCGGCGGCGGCCACGTCGTGCCCGGCGGCCGCCACGTCGTCCTCGGCCCCCTCCTTGGCCTGGGTGGTGGCCGAATCGCCGCCCGCGAGGAGCGTCAGGGCGCGGTCGAAGCCGAACGTCGGCGCCAGCTCGGCGGCGTCTTGCACCCCCAAGCGGCCCGAGGTGCCCGCCCCTATGTAGACGAGGCGCCCGCCGCGGCGCAGCCGCTCCTCTATGCCGGTGGCGGCGCGCTCCAGGTCGGGCAGGGCGGCGGCCACGGCGTCGATGGCGCGGCGGTTGGCGTCCGTGATTGCCGCGAGGATCCGTGCGGCGGGCCAGGCATCCAGCCCCGAGTAGTCGGCGCTGGCGGCCTCGGTGGCCGCGCGGCCGTTCGGTGGCTTCGTCATAGGGGGCCCTCGACGCGTTGGTAGGTGCGCCACACGCGCGCGCCCAGCTTGCCGTAGAAGGGCGTGAGCGTCGTCCAGTTGATGACCGCGTCGGTGGCCCCGCGGTTCGCCAGCCAGACGGCGCCTGCTCGCACCAGCGCGAGGCCGAGGCCGCTGCCCCGGGCGGACTCGCTCACGCCAAGCGGACCCATGCCGCCTGGGCGGTCGGCCACGTCGGCCATGAGCGCACGGCGCCAGTGGAGGCTCGGTCCCAGCACGGCCTCGTCGCCGGTGAAGACGGCGCAGAAGCCGTCGGCGCGCGCCTCGCCATCGCGCTGGAGGGTGAGCACGGTGGCGCCGGCCGCCAGGTAGGCGCCAACCTCGGCCGTCCAGCGGCCGGGGAAGGCGCGGGTCACGAACTCGAGGGCGGCGGCCGGATCGTCGTCGCGGACGCGCCAACCGGGGGGCAGGGGCGCCGCCGGCGGCTCGAGGCGCAGGTCGACGTGCAGGTCGTGTTCGGTCGCGAGGAAGCGCGCGCCGGCGCGGCGCGCCAGGCGCCACAGCGCCGGGCTGGATTCCTGGGGCGGCCCGGGGAGGAGGTGGTTGGCGTCGCTGCCGAGCCGGTACGTGCGCGCGCCGCGTTCGCGGAGGCGCGCGAACAGCTCGGCGAGGAGCCGCCCGCCGACGCCCCGGCCCTGCCACGGCCCCGCCACGGCGAGCAGGGAGACCCAACCGACGCCCGCCGGCAGCCAGCTGGCGGTGGGGGTGCGGCCGTGGGTCACGCCCACCAGCTGGTCCCCGGCGAAGGCGCCGAGGAGGAGGGTGGGGTCGTGATGCGCGGCCAGGCGGTCGCGCCAGGCGCGCTCCTCGAGCGGGTAGAGCTCGGCGCGGGCGCCCCAGGCCGAGCGCCACAGGCCCGGCACCAACGCGGCCTCGCCCGCCGTCAGTTGCCGCACGGTGACTGCCGCGGCCCGCGCGGCCGTCACAGGGCCCTCAGGTCGAGCGCGAGGCGGTAGCGGTCGCCGCGGTAGGCGCTGCGGGTGTACTCGAAGGGGCGCTCGCCCTCGTCGAAGGTGGTGCGCTCGAGGGCGAGCACCGGTGCGCCCTGGGCCAGGCCGAGCGCGCGCGCCTCGGCGCGGGTGGGCAGGCGGGCGCCTATGGTCTGGCGCGCCCGCACCGGCCTGATGCCGAAGCGGACTTCGAGGCAGCGGTAGAGGGAGCCGCCCGCCGCGAGCTCCTCGGTGGGCAGGTCGGCGAGGCGGGTGGCGAGGTGGGCCTCCTGGAGCGCCAGCGGCTCGCCGTCGGCGGTGCGCAGGCGCGTGACCCGCAGCACCGTGGCGCCGGGTTCGAGTCCCAGCGCGGCGGCAACCTGGTCGTCGGCGGGCACGCGCTCCGCCTTGAGCAGCCGGGCGCCGGGCTCGAAGCCGAGGTGGCGCGCCTCGTCGGTGAAGCCGAGGACGCGGTCGATGATCTGCTCGAGCGGCCGCCCGCGCACGTAGGTGCCGGAGCCCTGCTGCTGCTCCACGCGCCCTTCGGCGACGAGCTCCTTGAAGGCGCGGCGCACGGTCATGCGCGACAGGCCGAGGCTGGCGGCGAGGTCGCGTTCGGAGGGGAGCGCGCGGCCCTGGTTGATGCGGCCGGCGTCGATGGCGTGGATCAGCTTCTCTTTGAGCTGCAGGTAGGCAGGGGTGGGCAGTGCCTTGTCGATGCGGATGTCGTCGAGTTCCATCGCGCTGACCTTCCTGTTCGCCCGTCGCGCGGCGCCGGCGCGACCGCCGAGGGCGCCTGCGCTGCCGCCGCGGGCGTGGACCTACCACCAGAACGTACCACTGCTATACCAGTGGGTCAACGCCCGTTGGCCTCGCGCTCACCGATGCGGCTTGAAGGTGGTCTTAAAGTGGTCTATCGTGGAAGACGTAAGCGACGCTTCGTGCATGAAGGAGGTTCGGATGCCGCGTAACAGACTCACGACCCTGGTCACGGCCCTGGTCCTGGCTGCTTGGGGGACGGCGCTAGCGCAACCCAAGGTGGTCGACTACCCCAACCTGGGCATGACCCCTGCCACGGTGGGCGGGACGCTCACGTTCCCGCTCGCCGACTCGCCACCCACGTTCCTCTACTACGCTCAGATCGACAACAACACCCAGACCCTGACCGGCGTCGTCTTCGATTCCCTCGTCGAGTTCAACCTCGAGACCTACGCCATCGAACCCGCCCTCGCGGCCAGCTGGGACGTCAGCGCCGACGGCACCGTCTACACCTTCCACCTGCGCCAGGGCGTGACGTGGCACGACGGCACGCCGTTCACGGCCGCCGACGTCGTGTTCACCTACACCCAGATCATCACCAACCCCGAGGCGCGCGCCGGTGACGCCGCCCAGTTCATGTTCACGGTCGACGGCGAGCAACGCCCCGTCACGTTCGAGGCCCCCGACGACGCCACCGTGGTCATGACCCTGCCGGCCCCGTCCGCGGCGTTCCTGCTCCAGCAGCGCTTCCCCATCTTCCCGAAGCACAAGCTCCTCCCCTTCACCGTGGAGGGCGGCGCGCAGCAGGCCGACATCAACAACGCCTGGCCCACCGACACCCCGCTTGCCGAGGTCGTGGGCACCGGTCCGTTCATGTACGACAGCTACGTCGCCGGCCAGAAGGTCGGCCTCGTGCGCAACCCCAACTACTGGAAGGTCGACTCCGCCGGCACCAGCCTCCCGTACGCCGAGCGCCTCGACTACCTCGTGGTGCGCGGCAACGAGGCGCAGGCGGCCCAGTTCCTCGCCGGCAACCTGGCCGTGCTCAACATCTCCGGCGCGCAGTTCCCCGACTTCAAGGACCGCGAGGTGGCCGGCGCCGACTTCCGCGTCGTGACCAGCCCGGCCCTCTTCGGCTCCCCGCCGCACGTGGCCTTCAACTTCGACGACCCCGCCTTCTCCGAGGTGTTCGGCGACGTGGCCTTCCGCCGCGCCATGGAGCGCGCCGTCGACCGCGAACGCGTCATCGACGACGTGTACAACGGCCTCGCCGAGATCCCCGGCACCCCCACCGCGCCCGCCGACGGCACCTTCTACGAGGACACCAAGCCCCTGATGCTGCCGTTCGACCTCGCCGCCGCCGCCGCCGCCCTCGACGAGCTCGGCATCAAGGACACAGACGGCAACGGCGTCCGCAACGTGCCCTCCGGCAGGGACCTCGAGTTCTCGCTGACCTACAACGCCGACTCGAGCACCTTCACCGACATCGCCACCATCCTCCAGAACGACTTCGGCAAGATCGGCGTGAAGGCCAACCTCGTGGGCGTGCAGGGCTCGGCGCTCCTCTCCACCGGCCTCGCGGGCGACTACCAGGCCATCATCATCGCGCTGGGCAACCAGCCCGACCCCGAGCTGCGCAAGCCCATCTGGCAGCCCGGCGGCTCGCTCTACTACTGGCACCGCTCCACGCAGCCGGCCACGCCGGGCGGCGAGCCGAACTTCGCCGCCATGGCCGACTGGGAGAAGCGCATCTACGACATCTTCGACCAGGGCACCACCCTCGTCGACCGGACCGCGCGCGTGGCGCTCTACAAGGAGTGGCAGCGCCTCAACGCCGAGAACGTGCCGGTCATCATGATCGCCAAGCCCGCCAACATCGCGGCGGTGCACGAGAACGTGGGCAACTTCGTCTACAACCTGGGCGTCATCCCCGGCTACAACCCCGTCCCGCACTACTACGTCAAGTAGCGGCGGCGCCTAGCTGAAGACCCCCGGGCCGACACGCGCGCGTGCCGGCCCGGGCTATCTAGACCCGAGAGGCCCGGATGTTCTCCTACCTGGTCAGGCGCGTGGCCATCATGCTCCCCACCCTCGTGCTCGTGTCGGTGGTGTGCTTCGTCGTCATCCAGGCGGCGCCCGGCTCGTTCACGGACCGCTACCTCGAGGACCCGCGCATGGGTCCCGAGGCGGTGGCGCGCATCAACGCCCAGCTGGGGCTCGACCGGCCCCTATACGAGCAGTACCTGAGGTGGGTGGGCGGCATCGTCACTCGCCTCGATTTCGGTTACAGCTTCTTCGCGAACCGCCCCGTATCTACCGTGATCGGCGAACGGCTCTTCTGGACCATCGTGGTGGCCGGCGTCACCATGTTCTTCTCCTGGCTGGTGGCCGTGCCGCTCGGCATCGTGACCGCCCTCAGGCGCAACGGCTTCACCGACGCCGTGGCCAGCTTCA
Source organism: Trueperaceae bacterium (assembly GCA_019454765.1). Taxonomy (NCBI): domain Bacteria; kingdom Thermotogati; phylum Deinococcota; class Deinococci; order Trueperales; family Trueperaceae; species Trueperaceae bacterium. The sequence goes on from JACFNR010000027.1 coordinate 29,663, forward strand.
TCGGCTACGTGGGCCTGGCCGTGCCCGACTTCCTCATCGCGCTCCTGCTCATCGCCCTGGTGCTGCAGGCCGGCGGCACGCAGGTGGGCGGCCTCTTCAGCCCGCGCTACATCGGCGCGCCGTGGAGCTGGGCCAAGCTCGTCGACTTCTTGAACCACATGTGGATCCCCATCCTCGCCATCGGCACCACCGGCGTGGCGTCGGTCATGCGCCAGATGCGCGCCAACCTCTTGGACGTGCTCAACGCCGACTACGTGCGCACGGCCCGCTCCAAGGGCCTGGCCGAGCGGCGCGTCATCAACCGCCACGCCGTGCGCACCGCCATCAACCCGCTCGTCAGCATGCTCGGCCTGAGCCTGCCCGAGCTCATCAACGGCACCATCATCGCCAGCATCGTCCTCAACCTGCCGACCATCGGCCCGCTGCTGTACGACTCGCTCCTCGCCAAGGACCAGTACGTGGCCATGTCGCTGCTCCTCCTCGCGAGCCTGCTCCTGATGGTCGGCAACCTGCTGGCCGACGTGGCGCTCGCGTGGGTGGACCCGAGGATCCGCTATGACTGAGGCGGGAGCGTGAGCGCCACGGCCACCCGCCCGGCGCGCCGAGGCGGCGACGCGGCGGACGTTGGCCCCAGCCAGGCGCGCCTGGCGTGGCGCCGCTTCGCGCGCTCCCGCACCGGCATCTTCGGCGGCGTCATCCTCGCGCTGCTCTACCTCGTCGCCCTCGCCGCGCAGTTCCTCGCGCCATACGACATCACCACCCAGCACCGCGCCGTCTACCAACCGCCGCAACCCGTGCGGGTGTGGCGCGAGGGCCGGCCGCGGTGGCCCTTCACCTACGCCATGAAGCAGGACCGCGATCCCGTCACGTTCCGGCGCATCTTCGTGCCCGACCTGGAGCAGCCGCTGCCCATCAGGCTCTTCGTGAAGGGGGAGACGTACCGCTTCCTCGGGCTGTTCGCCACCGACCGCCACCTGTTCGGGGCCGTGGGCGGCGACTACTACCCGCTCGGCACCGACCGCTTCGGGCGCGACCTGCTGTCGCGCATGCTGGTGGGCTCGCAGGTGTCGCTCACCGTGGGCCTGATCGGCATCCTCATCTCGTTCAGCATCGGCATCCTGGTGGGCGGCCTCAGCGGCTACTACGGGGGTTGGATCGACCAGGTGCTGCAACGCCTCATCGAGGTGCTGCTCTCCTTCCCGCGCATCCCCATCCTGCTTGCCCTCGCCACCGTCATCCCCACCACCTGGCCCTCCACGTACGTCTACATGGGCATCGTGGCGGTGCTGGCGCTCATCGGTTGGGCCGGCCTGGCGCGCGTGGTGCGCGGGCAGGTGCTGGCCGTGCGCGAGATGGAGTTCGTGACGGCCGCCAGGGCGCTCGGCGCGCGCGACCTCAAGATCGTCGTCCGGCACGTGGTCCCCAACCTCATGTCGTACCTGGTGGTGGCCGCCACGCTGGCGCTGCCCGGCTACATCCTTGGGGAGAGCGCGTTGTCGTTCCTGGGCCTGGGGGTGAAGGAGCCGATGACCTCGTGGGGGCTACTCCTCAAGGACGCGCAGAACTTCGAGTCGCTGAGGCTCTACCCGTGGCTGCTGGCGCCCGGCGCCATGATCATCGTGTCGGTGCTGGCCTTCAACTTCGTGGGCGACGCGCTGCGCGACGCGGCCGACGTGCGCTCGCGGTGAGGCCCCGCGCCCCGGCCTTCAGAAGCAAGAGGTGACGCCATGACCCGCCTGCCGCTCATGATCGACCTCTCCGCCGCCGCCCTCACGCCAGAAGAGCGCGAGCTCCTGGCCGAGCGGCGCGTGGCCGGCGTGTGCCTGTTCGGCCGCAACGTGACGGACCGCCACCAGCTGGCCGACTACGTGGCCGAGGCGCGCGCGCTGGCCGGTGACGAGCTGGTGGTGGGCATAGACCAGGAGGGCGGCGGGGTGCTGCGGCTGCTCGACGTGCCGTTCCCGCCCGCCGCCATGGCGCTGGGCGCCGCCGACGACCCGGTGCTCACGGAGGAGGTGGCCGCCGCCACGGGCCGCGCCCTCGCCGCCGTTGGGGTGAACCTCGACTTCGCGCCCGTGGCCGACGTGAACTCCAACCCCGCCAACCCCGTGATAGCCGACCGCTCGTTCGGCGCCGACCCGGCGCTGGTGGCGCGCCACGTGGCGGCGTTCGTGCGCGGCCTGCAGTCGGCCGGCGTGGGGGCCACGCTCAAGCACTTCCCCGGCCACGGCGACACGAGCCTCGACTCGCACCTCGACCTGCCGGTGGTCGACCGCTCGCTCGGCGAGCTGCGCGCCACCGAGCTCGTGCCGTTCCGCGCGGGCATGGCCGCCGGCGCGGCCGCCGTGATGAGCGCCCACATCGTGCTGCCGCGGCTCGAGCCCGGCGTGCCCGCCACCCTGTCGCGCCGCGCCATGCACGGCCTGCTGCGCGAGGAGCTCGGCTTCGAGGGGTTGAGCGTCACGGACGCGCTCGACATGAAGGCCGTCGCCGACCGCTTCTCGCCCGGGGAGGCGGTCGTGCGCGCCCTGCTGGCGGGCGTGGACGTGCCGCTCACGCTCGGGTCTGTCGCCAAGCACCGCTCAGTGCTGGCAGCCATCGACGAGGCGCTGGCGGCGGGCGGGTTCGGGCCGGACGGCCTGGCGGGACCGCTGGCGCGCCTCGCCGCGTTCGCGCGCGCCTACCCCGCCCGCGCGGAGGGCGGCCGGTTGGACGCCGCGGTCGAGGCCGCCGACCGCGCCACCATGGCGCGCGCCACCCGCGCCGGCCTCGTGACGCTCGCCGGACCCCTCCCGGAGCTGGCGCCGGGCGACAGGGTGGCGGTCCTCGCCAACCGGACCGTGCGCGCCAGCGCCGCCAGCCAGGTGAGCGCCCGGCCCGCCGAGGGGTTGGTGGAGGAGCTGCAGCGGCGCGGGGTGCAGGTCGCGTGGCTCGAGCTGCCGTGGGGCGAGGCGGTCGACCCCACTCCCTTCCTTGGGGGCCTGTCGCCCCTCCCGCGCGCCGTGCTCTACGCCTCCACCAGCCGCACGCGGGTGGCGGAGGGCGAGGCCGTCACGGCGCGCAACGCAGCCGAGTGGGCGCGTCACGCCGGCAGGGAGTTCGTGCACGTTGCCCTCTGGAACCCGTACTCCGCCGAGCTGGTGCCGGGGCCGGCGCTGCTGGCGTTCGGCTACCGGGGGACGGTCGCCGCGGCCGTGGTGGAGGCGTTGATGGGGGGCGGCGCCTCGGCGCGGGCCCCGGTACCGCTAAGAGCGTTGGCTAAGTGAGTGGCCGCATCTCGTTCGCGAAATCAACGAGCATCTCTGCCTGGCGCATCGCCACCTTCAGGTCGTTTCGACTGACGTGGATCATGCCGTACTGGGCCTTGTCCTTGAGGTCTATCAGGCGCCGCAGCGCCGTTGCTGCTTCGGCGCCCCGTGGCATGACCATCGCAACCAGAGGTTCGGCGTCGTGGTGGTCGTCGCCTCGCGAGCGGCGACCTAGGGCGTAGCAGCAAGCGGCATCGACTGCAGCTATGCCAGCGAGCACCGTAAGCGATGCGGCTACGCTCCACGAGGCGGCATCGTCCTCATCCTGCAGAAGACGAGCTACCTCCAAGAACTTCCCGGCTGACGTCGCGCGGGTGCGCCCCTCCGCCGAGCCACATCCTTCGGTCCTTGTCTTCCCACGACTCACGTGACCGCCTCCCCAAGGAGTACCTGCGCCGGCGGTCCCGTGAGGGTCACCGCGTCGCTTAGTAGCTCATCGACGATGGGTGGGTGTTCTTGCTTCAAGCGCTCGAGTTCCTGAACGCCTATCTCGGCGATGCCGGCGTGGTGCCCCGTCCACCCGAGTACGAGGCCCGCGAGCTCGTCCAACTGGCGGCGCCATCCCCCATCTTCCTCGACCGTTGCTTCCGGGCGGACTATGAACAGATCGACGTCGCTACTGGCGCCGCCGTCACCCCGAGCCACCGAGCCGAAGAGCGATGCGTGACAAGGCGGCGTTGCCCAAGTTGTGAGTTCGCTCCTGAGGCGGTCGATCAGTGCTTGTCGCAAGGAGAGTAGAGCCAGAACGGGCTCAGCCGCCAGGTGCCGACGGTTCAAAGTGAAGAGCAGTGCGGCGCCCGCCCCAGCCTCTTGAACGTTGACCAGCCCCTGTTCTGCGAGGCGCTGCAAGACTCGAGCGACCGTGCTGCGGGACCCACCGGAAAGCCGCGCTACCTCACGCCCGCTCAACGGCCGCGTGGTCCTCGCCAACACCACGAGGACCTTGCTGGTGCTGTCCGGGAGGACCGCTAGGTAGGGCGCCGAAGAGTCCATGGGTCATCATACTGAACGTGGCCCATATCTGGGTCATGTGACCCAGATATGGGGCGACGGTGGTTGCCCCCTAATCGGCGACCAGCACGCCTTGAACCCCTGGCCGGGGCACGCTGCTTACGGGAACCGGACCCGAACTCGCCGCCTACCCGGCGCGAAGATGCGCCACGACCCCGCCGGCCTCTCGCAACATGGCCTCGTAGGGGGTCACGGGTGCGAAGCGGAAAGGACGCGGCGCGCTCCCAGGGCCGTCGATCAGCAGGACCGTGCCGGCCGCCAGGTCCAGGTCGAGGACGGTCTCGGGCGTGAGTGCTTCGTAGAACGCCTCGTCTGCGAGGGTGATGGCGATGAGCCCCTCGTCGCGCGCGCCCAGCCGGTAGAGGGGAGCGATGCTGGGCGCTATCACGGCGCGGACCCCGGCAGTCAGCAGCGCCCGCACGGACGACGCCCGGTTGCTGCCCACCCCGAAGTTCTCGTCGCCCACAAAGACGGTGCCATCAAGGTGGCGCTCCGCGGCGGAGGGGTCGAGGTGGTGGAGCAGGAGCCGCCGCGCCACGCGCGGGTCGGGGTCGCTGGACGTGCCAACGCCGGGGACGCTGGAGGGGGTCAGGTCGTCCGTGGAGATGAGGCCCCGCAGCCTGACGACGTTGCCGGTCGTGGGCCACGTGACCGTGGGTGCCGCGGTGCCGGGGCGGTCGGTGGTCGGCGCGTCGCCGTCGGCGTTGAGCCGGCCCGTGCGCGCCGCGGTGCCGGCGGCGCGGCCGCCCACGAGGATGATGTGCGCGCGGGGCGAGCCGAGCCGGCCGAGGGTGTTGCGGTTGCCGGTGAACACGGCGACCTCGCCGTCGGCCAACCGCGTCATCCCGAAACCGAAGCACGGGCCGCAACCGGGGGCGAGGAGGGTGACCCCGGCGGCCTCCATCCGGCTTACGATGCCGGCCTCGCCGAGTCGCGCCAGCACGCCGGCCGTGGCGGGCGCGACGACGGTGGGGACTGCCACCCGCCCGTCGAGTTCAGCCGCGAAGGCGGCGACCTCCTCGAAGGTGCCGCCCGAGCACGTGCCCACGATCACCCGGTCGACGCGGGTGGCGCCGAGGTGCTCGAGCGGCACGGCGTCGGCCGGGTTGCCGCTGCGCGCCGCGGTGGGGCGCACCCGGCCGAGGTCGAGCGTGAGGGCGGGGGTGGCGGGCGGCGGCGCGTCGTCCGCCCCCGCGGGGAACGTGACGGTGAGGGCCACCGCCTCGGGCACCACGTTGGCGAGGACGGCGCGCTCGGAGGGGGTCAGGCCCGCGAGGCCCGCCCCGCCGAACTCGAGCGCCTTGCCGGTGGCGAGGCGGGGCGTCGGGCCGCCGTCTCGCAGCAGCCCGAGGAGGGTGAGCGCCGCGTCGCGCGCCGTGACGCCCGGCGCGAGGGCGCCGACCACCTCGACCCGCAGCGTCTCGGGCACGCGCAGCACGAACCTGCCCGTGTGGATGGCGGCCGCCAACGTGGTGGGTTGCGCGGCGAACGCCACCACCCCGTACGCGCCCAGCGTGGGCGCGTGCGAGTCGTTGCCCAGCACGAGCATGCCGGGGCGCAACCTGCCGCTGGCCGGGAGGGCGTGGTGCTGGATCCCCTGGCCCACCAGGCGCTCGGCCCCGAAGCGCTCCACGAACTCGTCCTCGACCCGGCGCAGCTCGAGCACCCGGTCGCGGTCGGCGCCCGAGTAGGTGTCCGCCGGCCCGGTGTGATCGCGCACCAGGACGAGGGGGGCGGCGGAGCGGGTGGTGCCCAGCGCGCCCAAGACGGGGCACAGCGCGGGGGTGGTCCAGTCGTCGGTGACGATGAGGTCGACCGCGAGGTCGACCTCCTGTCCGGCGGGCGCGCCGAGAAGGCGCTCGATGCGCGTTCTGGGCCCGGGGTCGGTCACGCCGCGTCGGCGGCTAGCGCTGTTCCCGTGGCCGCCTCGGGCCGGCAGTAGCGGACGGTCCGGAACCGCCGCGCCAGCGCCGTGACCCGCTCGCGGACCTGCGCGCGCGGCGCCTCGCCCGTGAGGGCCCCGTGCATGAGCCCGGCGAGCTGCACCATCTCGGGTTCGCGCATGCCCAGCCTCGTGGCCTCGGGCGTCCCCAGCCGCAGCCCCTTGCGGCGCAGCGACGGGATGAGGTTCACGTTGGCGATGAGGTTGGCCTCGTGCAGCGCCTCGACCGCCTCGTCCGGCGTGGCGCGCGGGCTCACGTCGAGCCACACCTGGTGCGAGTCGGTTAGCCGCTCGCCGCCCTGCACGGCCAGCCCGAGGCGCCTGAGTTCCGCGCCGAGGGCGCGCGCGTTGGCCACGGTCTGGCGGGCGTAGGCCGCGCCGTGCTCCTGCGCCTCCGCCAGCGTGACGGCGAGGGCCGCCACGTGGTGGAGGTGGAAGTTGGAGACGTGGCCGGGGAAGATGGTCGCCTCCACGCGCGCCACGATGTCGTCGCGGTTCGTGAGGATGATGCCCTTCTGTGGCCCGGGCAGCGACTTGTGGGTGCTGCCCGACAGCACGTCGGCGCCCTCGCGCAGAGGGTCCTGGAAGAGGCCGCCGGCGAGCAGGCCGAGGACCTGCGACGCGTCGTAGACGATGATGGCGTCGGGCCCGGCGAGGCGCCGCAGCTCCCTGACCGGGTGCGCGAAGAGGATCATGGAGGCGTCGAGGTAGATGACGTCCGGCGGCGCGGCCGCGAAGGCGCGTTCGCAGGCGGCCACGTCGATGGTGGCGTTGGCGGCGTCGTACGGGATCAGGCGGAGGTCGTCGGTCAGCCGCGCAGCCACGCTGCGCGCCGCGAAGTGCCCGCCGTCCTCCATGGCGAGGTGGTAGAAGGTGCCGCCGCGCTCCAGCACGGAGTGGATGACGATGTTCGTGCAGTTCTCCCCCGAGAGCGGCCGCACGTTGGCGTGGCGGGCGCCGAACACGCTGCAGGCGAGCTCCTGCGCCGCCACCTCGACCTCGGACAAGTGCTTGCCGCCCACGTAGCGCCACTGCGGGTTCTGGAACAGGTAGCGGTGGCCTAGGTCCGACGCCATGACGCTGCGAGCCGCGGGGCTGAGCAGGTTCTCTGTTG
>JACFNR010000028.1:0-12611 GCA_019454765.1 Trueperaceae bacterium
GCCGAAGCGCCGAAGGAGGGCGCACACACCATGCAGCTGAGCTTCGACCTCCCCTACCCGTCGCAACGCCCTTTGGTCATGGCCGGGAACGTCGTGGCGGCCTCGCAGCCGCTCGCGGCGCAGGCCGGCCTGAGCATGCTCCAGGCCGGCGGCAACGCCGTTGACGCCGCCGTGGCGGCCGCCGCCGCCATGACGGTGGTGGAGCCGACCGGCAACGGCCTGGGCTCCGACGCCTTCGCCATCGTGTGGGACGGGAGTCGGCTGCACGGCCTGAACGCCTCGGGGCGAGCGCCCACGGCCCTGACCGCCGGCCACCTGGAGGGCGCCGACGGGGCGCCGCCACGGGGGTGGGGTTCCGTCACCGTGCCGGGCGCCGTCTCCGCCTGGGTAGAGCTCTCCGCGCGGTTCGGGCGGCTCCCCTTCGAGGCGCTGCTGGAGCCGGCCGTGCGCTACGCCCGCGACGGGTTCCGCGTCACGCCGGTCACTGCGAGGGCGTGGGGGTTCGCCGAGAAGACGTTCGCGGCGCCTCGGTTCGCGGAGTTCCGGCGCGGCTTCCTGCCGGGCGGCCGAGCGCCGCGAGCGGGCGAGCTGTTCCGCTTCAGCGACCAGGCCGCGACGCTCGAGCGCATCGGCGCCACCCGGGGGGAGGCGTTCTACCGCGGCGAGCTGGCGGACGCCATGAGCGACGACGCCAGGCGGCACGGCGCGCCGCTCGCCTTCGAGGACCTGGCGAGCCACCGCGCCGATTGGGTGGGGACGGTGCAGCAGGCGTACGGCGGTTACGAGCTGCACGAGATACCACCGAACGGCCAGGGCATCGCCGCCCTGCAGACGCTCGGCATCCTCCGGCACCTGCGGCTCGGCGAGTACCCGGTCGACAGCACCATGAGCCTGCACCTGCAGATCGAGGCGACGAAGCTCGCGTTCGCGGACGCCTACGCGTACGTGGCCGACGCAGACCACATGCGCGTGCGGACGGAGCAACTCCTGGACCCGGCCTACCTCGAGGCGCGCGCCGGGCTCGTCGACCCGCGCCGCGCGCAGGCGCCGGGCTACGGCACGCCGCCCGCCGGGGGCACCATCTACCTGACGACGGCGGACGCGGCCGGCATGATGGTCTCCTTCATCCAGTCCAACTACCACGGCTTCGGGTCCGGGGTCGTGGTGCCGGGCACGGGCATCTCCCTGCAGAACCGCGGGGCCGGGTTCAGCCTCGACCCGAAGCACCCGAACCACGTGGCGGGCGGCAAGCGGCCGTTCCACACGATCATCCCGGCGTTCCTGACGCAGGGTGGCGCGCCGCGCATGAGCTTCGGGGTGATGGGCGGGCCGATGCAGCCGCAGGGGCACGTGCAGATGGTCGTGCGCCTCGTGGATCACGCTCAGAACCCGCAGGCCGCCGCGGACGCGCCGCGCTGGCGGGTCATGGGTGGCCTCGAGGTCGCGTTGGAGGACGGTTTCCCGGCGGAGACGGTGGCGGGCCTCGAGGCGCTCGGTCACGTGGTGCGGCGCTCGAAGGTCGGGGAGGACTTCGGTTTCGGCGGGGCCCAGCTGGCCTACCGCCTGGACGGCGGCGGTTACGTGGCGGGCAGCGACCCGCGCAAGGACGGGCAGGCGGTCGGTTACTGAGGAGCGCCGGCCGTCAGCGCCGGTCGCGCGGGCGCGCCCGCCGCAGCTCTCGCAGCATCCTCTCGGTGGCGGCGGCTCGTTGCATGCGCGCCTGCGTCTCGATCGCCTGCATGTGAAGCAGCGTGCTGTAGTGGTTGAGCATGGTGCAGCACCTCCTGAGGTGATGGTGCTGCCGGGTCTACCATGGTGGGTACGGCCCGTTTCAGGTAGCTGGTTTCGGGGCGCCCAGCCCCGCCTCGTCGTTCGGCAACCGCACGCCCAGCTGCCGCCTGACCTCGTCGAACAGCCGCATCGTCGCCACCGTGTCCGCGAGCGGCATCGTCGGGCTCTCCAGCCTTCCCTCCTGCACGCAACGCGTCACCTCTCGGAGCTGGAAGGTGTACGGCTCGGGGCCGGACGGGACGCTCTCGTGGCGCTCCTCGCCTCGCGCCACGACGGTGAAGCCGTCGGGCCGGGTGAGCGGTGCGTCGGTCTCCAGGTACCCCTCCGTGCCCACGATGCGCGCTCGGCGCGTGCTGCTCGACACGAAAGAGGCGATCACGTGCGCCAGTTCGCCGCCGGGGTAGCCGCAGGTGAGGGCGCTCAGCTCGTCGACGCCCTCCGCGTTCACCCGCCCGATCGCCTGGACGGCGTGCGGCAGGCCGAGGGCGCCGATCACCCAGGTGAGCGGGTAGACGGCCAGGTCGAGGAGCGCTCCCCCGCCATCGACCGGGGCCCACAAGCGGGTGCGCGGGTCGCGCTCGGCCATGAAGCCCATGTCGGCCTGCACGTACCTGACCTCGCCCAGCTCGCCGCTCTCGACCACGTCGAGCGCCGCCTGGTAGGCGGGCAGGAACCGGGTCCACACCGCCTCCATGAGGAACACGCCCCTGGACCGCGCGATGGCCACGAGATCGGCTGCCTCCGCCCCGGTCACCGTGAACGCCTTCTCGATCAGGACGTGCTTGCCGGCGGCCAACAGCGATGCGGCGACCCGGTGGTGCTGACCGTGCGGCGTGGCGACGTAGACGACGTCGACGTGGGGGTCGTCGGCCAGCGCCTCGTGACCGCTCAGGCCGGGCACGTCCGAGTAGCTCGCCTCGAAGCCGTACATGGTGGCGAAGGCCGCCGCCTTGATGGCGTCGCGGCTGCTCACGGCCCGCAAGCGCGCGTCCTCTAGCCGCGCCAGTTGCGCCGTCACCGTGTGGGCGATCTTGCCGGTCGCGACCACGCCCCACCTCAGTGGCTCGCCCGTGGGCGCCACGGGGTCGCCGCCACCGTGGAACCCGAGGGGCCTGGCGACGTGACGCTGCATGCCCGAGGTTAGCCCGACGGATGGCCGCCTGCATGTGCGTTAGTGCGCAAGGGACGTGCCTGGCGCCGCCGGGCGCCGCCCCACCCCGAGCGCCGGTGGGCCGCGCCTGATACCCTTCGCGGCATGGCGTTCCACGGTTGGCGCATCGCCTGGGCGTTGGCCGTGACGCAGACCGTCGGCTACGGCGTCCTCTACTACGCCTACAGCGTGTTCACGGTGCCCATGGAGCTCGAGCTGGGCCTCGGCCGGGCGGCGACCTCGGGCGCCTTCTCCGTGGCGCTCCTGCTGTCGGGCGTGGCGGCCGCGCCGATCGGGCGATGGGTCGACGCGCGCGGGGCGCGCGTGCCCATGAGCGCGGGATCGCTCCTCGGGGCGGTGGCCGTGTTCGCCTGGTCCCACGCCGCTTCCGCCCCGGCGCTGTATGCAGCCCAGGCCGCGGTGGGCCTGGCCATGGGTCTCACCCTCTACGACGTCGCCTTCACCGTCCTGGCCGCGTGGTTCCGCCGCGACCGCATCCGGGCCATGCTGCTCGTGACCATGGTGGCGGGCCTGGCCAGCACGATCTTCGTGCCGGTCGCCACGCTGGCGCTCGAGGAGCTCGGTTGGCGCGCGGCCTTGAGGCTCCTCGCGCTGGTCCTCGCCCTCACCTGCGTGCCCCTTCACGCCCTGGTGCTGCGCGACCGCCCGCGCCGGTTGGGGCTCGAGCCCGACGGCTCTCCCCTCCCCTCTCCGGCGGGAACCGGTGCGGTGCGGCCGCCACCCGACGGCGACGCGCGGTTGGCGTTGCGCTCGTCGCTCTTCTGGTGGCTGACGGCGGCGTTCGTGCTGGACCGGCTCGCCATCGTCGCGGTGGCGGCACACGTCGTTCCGCTCCTGCTGGAACGCGGCGCGACGCCGGGCAGCGTCGCCCTGGTGGCCGGGAGCATCGGGCTCGTGCAGGTGGCCGGGCGCGTGGTCTTCGCGCCCGCCACGCGCGTCGCCAACCTGTACACGCTGGCGACGGCGACCTACCTGACGCGCGTCGTGGCGCTGGTCACGCTGCTGGTGCTCACCGGCGCGGCCGGGATGTGGGTGTTCGCGGTGCTGTTCGGACTCGCCAACGGCGCGAGCACCCTGGCGCGCGCGGGATTGGTCGGGGAGGCGTTCGGCGCCACCCACTACGGCGCCATCAACGGCAGCATGGCGGCGTTCATAGCCGTGGCGCAGACCGCGGCCCCGCTCGGGGTGGGCGCCCTCCGCATGCAGACCGGGTCGTACGCGGCGGCCGTGGCGACCCTGGCGGTGGCCGGCGTGCTGGCGGCAGTTGCGACGCGACGGGCCGGCAGGCGCGCGCGGCTCGACGCCGCGGGAGCGTGAGGTCGGCAGGGGGTGGCCGCTCGCCCCGTTCGCCCTGGTGTCCATGCGCGCCCGCGCCCGCCTTGAAGCAGTAGCCTGCGGTGGCAACTCAACGAAGGGAAGGGATGGGACATGACGGGTTCACGTGTTGGTAGGTTGCTCGCCCTGTGCCTGCTCGGCGCGCTGCCGCTCGCGCCGGCGCTGGCGAAATCGCCCGCTCCGGTCCAGGCCAAGAACGGCATGGTCGTGACCGCGCAGCACCTGGCCAGCCAGGTGGGGCTCGACGTGCTCAAGCAGGGGGGCAACGCGGTCGATGCCGCCGTGGCAGTGGGTTACGCGCTGGCCGTCACCCTGCCGAGCTCGGGGAACATCGGCGGCGGCGGCTTCATGCTCGTGCACACGGCCGACGGTCAGGACATCTTCATCAACTTCCGGGAGAAGGCGAGCCTCAACGCCACGAAGGACATGTACCTCGACGCGCAGGGCGAGGTCATCCCGGGCGCCAGCACCAGGTCGTGGCTGGGGATCGGCGTGCCAGGCACGGTCATGGGCCTCGAGTACGCGCGCGAGAAGTACGGGACGATGAGCCGCGAGGCGTTGTTGGCGCCCGCCATCGCCCTCGCGCGCGACGGCTTCGTGCTCGTGCCGGGCGACGACATCCTGAACGTGCCGCTCGATGCGTTCCGCGCCGAGCCCAACGTGGCCGCCATCTTCCTCAAGGACGGCGAGCGCTACCAGGTGGGCGACACCATCGTCCAGGCCCAACTGGCCGACACGTTGCAGCTCATCTCCGACCAGGGTCCCGACGCGTTCTACAAGGGTCCCATCGCGGACGCCATCGTGGCCGCCAGCGAGGCGAACGGCGGCATCCTCTCCAAGGAGGACTTCGAGAACTACACCGTCAGCGAGTACGACCCCGTGACCTGCGACTACCGCGGCTACGTGGTGATCTCCTCGCCCCCGCCCAGCTCGGGCGGCACCATCATCTGCGAGATCTTGAACATCCTCGAGGGTTACCCGATCGGTTACCTGGGGTTCAACTCGGCACAGACGGTCCACTTCATGGTGGAGGCGATGCGCCACGCCTACGTCGACCGCAACACCTACCTCGGTGACCCCGAGTTCGTGGACAACCCGCTGGAGCGGCTCCTGTCGAAGGATTACGCGGCGCAGATCCGCGACCGCATCGTCCGCAACCGCGCGACGCCCTCCAGCGAGGTGATGCCCGGCACGCCGCCCCACGAGGGCACGAACACGAACCACTACTCCATCGTCGACGCCGACGGCAACGCCGTGGCGGTCACGTACACGATCAACCTCGGCTTCGGCGTCAAGAAGATCGCCGGCGACACGGGCTTCCTGCTCAACAACGAGCTCGACGACTTCACGGTCAAGCCAGGCGTGCCGAACGCCTACGGGCTCGTGCAGGGCGAGGCCAACGCCGTGGCGCCGGGCAAGACGCCCCTCTCCTCGATGTCGCCCACCGTCATCACCAAGGACGGCGAGGTGTTCATGGTCACGGGCAGCCCGGGCGGCTCACGCATCATCACCATCACCCTCGAGTCGATCATGAACGTCATCGACCACGGCATGGACGTGCAGGAGGCGATCGACGCGCCGCGCATCCACCACCAGTGGCTGCCCGACACCCTCTACGTCGAGAAGTACGCCCTCTCGGCCGACACGCGCGCCATCCTCGAACAGATGGGGCACAGCATCAGCGAGGGTGGCAGTTGGGGGTCGGCGGAGGCCATCCTCCGCGACCTCGCGACCGGCACCCTCTACGGCGCCAACGACAGCCGCCGGCCGCAAGGGGCGGCCCTCGGCTACTGAGTGACGCGACGGGGGCTCAGGCCCTTGGGGGCGGCCTGGGGGTGGCGGTGGTGCCGGGGTTGGCGGCGCTCGGCGCCGCTCCCGCTCCCGGCGGCCGCCGTCACCACCAGGCGGACCCGACCAGCGAAGCGGGTCTTACTGCCGCGCCACGAGCTGCGGCCCCTCGGAGCGCGCGTCGCCCACCTCGCGGCCGACGGGCCACGACTCCAGGCGCCCCTCGGCGGGAACGGCGAGGAGGTCCAGAACGTTCCGCGGTTCGACCTCGCCCGGGTCCAGCCACCTGGACCAGTCGGTCCGCTCCAGGATGAGCGGCATGCGGTCGTGCAGGGCCGCCACGTCGCCGTTAGCGTCCGTGGTGAGGATCGTGCAGCTGAGGAGGGCGCCCTCTCCCCTGCCCCAGTGGGCGTAGAGCCCGGCGAGGGCGAGGGGGGCGCCGTCGGTGCGCCGGATGAAGTACGGCTGCTTCCTGGGACCCTCCTGCTTCCACTCGTAGAAGCCGCTGGCCGGCAGCAGGCAGCGCCCCTTGCGCATCGCGTCCCGGAACGACGGCTTGTCGGCGGCGCTCTCGGCGCGCGCGTTGAAGAGGTTGGCCTTGAACTCCTTCGGCTCCTTCACCCAGTGTGGGATGAGGCCCCAGCGCATGCTGTCGAGCTCGCGGCTGCCGTCCAGCCTGGCCCTGACGACCGGCACGTACTGGGTGGGCGCGATGTTGTAGCGCTCCTCGAGCGGGAAGGTCTCGACCTCGAACAGGCTCGCGAGGTCGTCCTCGTGGTGGTAGAGGGTGTAGCGGCCGCACATGGTTCCCTCCCGTCTACTGCATCTCGTCGAGTTCGGCCATGACCTTGGCGCGATCGTCGGCGTCGTACTCGGCCAGCGGGTCGTACGTCTTGAGGTAGGCGTTCATGTCACGCAGGTGCGGCGGCAGGGTGAGGAAGTTGTGGGTGGTCATGACGTCCATCCTCGTGGCCTCGTAGAGCGGGCCGCGCCACCCGTCGGCCTCGATGCGCTCGAGCGTGAACCGGTGCACCGTGGCCTGCATGAGCGTGTGCAGCAGGTCGCGCTGGTCGGGCGTGAGCTCGCGCCAGGCGGCCTCGGCCCGTTCGCGGCACGCGCGGTGCAGGGCGTCGGCCACTGCCGCGGCCACCGTGCGCGCCTGCTCCTTCGTCATCGGTTGCGGTCCCGTGGCGCCTTGCGCCTCCTGCTTGGGCGGTTCGATGCCCTGCTGCAACAGGCTGTGGACGAACCCGCCGAGGTTGAAGATCGGGCGCCCCGCCTGCTCGGCGCGACCCTGCAGCACCTTGGCGTACGCGATCACGTCGAGGACGCGTTGCGCGCCGTAGCGGGCGACGGTGCGCTCCGGGTCCTGCGTCCAGCCGACCTCGCGCAGCGCGTCGGCAGCCTGGAGCTCCTTGAGGAGCTGTTCCTTGTCAGCGCTCTGAGCCACGCGCTTGGCGAGGCTGGCCGGGAGCCTGACGCGGGGTTGGAAGACGTCGTTGCGCCTGATGGTGAAGGAGACGCGCTGGAACTTGCGGCCGACCTTGTGCGGTTCGTAGTCGAACGCCAGGCAGGTGTAGGCGGCGAACTCCTCCTGCGCCTTGTCGAGCACGTAGCGGAAGTCCTTGAACCGTTCGTACTTGCCGTCGAGCCCGAGTCTCAACTTGAGGTCGTCCACGTCGAAGATGAGCTGGTTGCGCTCGCCCGCGTAGCTGGCGGTGTAGAGGACCTCGAACAGCCGCATGCTGTTGAAGCTCTCGAACGACAGGAGCTGCTCGGTGGGGATGATGCTGAAGTCGCGCCTGAGTTGCAGGAGGTACGGCTTGAGGCGGTCGTGGATCTTGATCTCGATGGCGGCCATCTGGCCGCGCTCGCGGCCGTTGTCGTAGCGCGCCTCGGACACCCACTGGAACATCACCCAGTCGCCGTTGGGCTCCTTGATCTGGATCGTCTGCTCGAGAAGTTCCCGGGCCGACTCCTCGATGCGCGAGTAGATGCTCTTGCCGCTGATGTTGAAGAGTTGCGCGTACTCCCAGGCGGTGATGCGGATGGGCTCGAGCGTGAGGTCTTCCTTGGTGATGTCGGACAGGGCGAGCACGAGCAGGCGCTTGGTGAGGATGCCCATCTCCTGCCGGCTGAGCGCGAGCGGGTTGCCTTGCGTGACGGCCAAGGCGCTGCCGCTCCGCCTCTCGGCGGACTTGCGGGTCCCGCCTCGACCCGAGCCGCGCTGCCGCCCGCGCGCGCGCTGCGGCCTTCCGCCGCCGGCAAGTGGCTCGACCAGGCCGCCACGAGCCGCCTCGTCCGCGCCGCCGTCGGGCCCGTGCGACCGTGTGTCGGTGTACAGCTCGGTACTCATCGCCTCTCCCCTGCCCCGGCGGCCGGGCACGGCCGCCGCCTCGTGTCCACCGCTCCGCGACCCCAACGCAGCGCTCGCCCGGCCGTGCGGTAGCCTGGCTCCGCTCCCGCTCCGGCGTGGATCGCCCGCGGCCGCCGCCGCGCTGCGGTGGCCTCCACGGTCGCGGCGACCGCCCGTCCCGACCGCGCCGTTCGCGCAACCATACTCCTGGTGGGGAATCCGGGTCAACCTTTCCCCTATTCTTCCCACCTGCCAGCGCGGGCCCTGCATGGTTCCCCCTTTTTCCCACCTCGGTACCCCTGCCTCCCCCGGGGGTCCCGCACGATCCCCGGCGCGGTACCGCGCGCGTCCCGCGCCGGTACCCGCCGCCTCCCGGCCCGGTACCGCGCGCTACCCACTCGATCGGCCTAGCGCGCGTGCCACACGCTTTCCCCGCGCCTCCATCAATGGAATGTAATAGCTACCTGAAGAACAACCACCAAGCATTGCTGGTGCGGATGGACATCGCAACCACCCAGCGCCACACAGAGCGACCGGTCGCTGATCCACGCCGCGGCAGCGCAGGCGAGACCGGTACCCGGCTCCTCCCACCTCGCGGCCGACCTGCCCACGGAGTTCCCTTGGATCCCCCGTGAGATGGCCGAGCGTGGAACACCCGCGCCCGCGGCTCTCGGGTCTCCCCTGCGCCCGCGGCGGTACCCCGGTTCCCCCGTTTCGGGCGCCGGTTCCTCGTTCCTCCCACTTCCGTGGACGTGGCGTCCGCCCGGGCGGGAGGCGGGGCCTCCTTCGGAGCCGTTGACGGTGGCGCTAGCTGGAACACCGTGCTGCACGTGCTTCTTGGACCAGGTGGCGCCGGCCGGTGCCGCTCGAGGGTGACCCCACACCGCGCCGGCGGCGGCGGCGGGGTGTGGGGGTCGTGCCAGCTGCTAGAGTCCGCTCCCCGGTGACGTGAGACCGTCTCGGCCGCTGGGTACCGCGATGCGGCCGGTAGCACCACGCCATGTGTCTGGGGAAGATCGGGTACCGGACCCTCGCGAGGGCCCCTCCCCTCCCTCGATCTGCTCGAAGTGGGAGGCGCCGGGTACCGAGCGCCATGTGCCTCACCGGCCCCCGGGGGGCCCGGCCGCCCGATCGCGCGGCGCGTGCGCGTGCCGGATCCGCCGCGCGTGTCGCGTTTGCCACGGCCTCTCCTAGGCGGCAGGCGCCGCGCCGGCATCCGAGCCGGGCCCACCTGGCCGGCGCCATAACGTTATTGCGGGTCGGTCGCGGCAGACCCCGCGCGGTCTCGCGACGACGCGGGACGCTCTTGGCCGGCCAGTTCCCGCTCGGGAGGGCGGGCGCCCGGCCGCCCTGGAGGCTTCCCCGCGGTCGCGCGCGTGACGGCTGGTCGGTGGTCCTCTCCCCCACCGTGCGGCGCGGGTCGGGCGGCCGGCGGCGAGGCCCCGGGGTGACGCGAGGGCCGGCCTGCGGGAGGGGGTGCGCCCGAGGGTGAGCGGATCGGACAGGCTGCTTGCCCAACCGGCGCCGCTGCCCGGGCGCCCCGCCATAACGTTATGGCGGGCGGCGCCCACTCGCGGGGCCGATCCCGGTCGGCCGGCGCCTCCGTGCCCGTGCCGGCCTCTCCCCCAGGGGCGCAAGGGATCCGCGCGGAGCCGCCGCGAACCGAGGCGGGCGCCAGGGCCGCCGGGCA
Source organism: Trueperaceae bacterium (assembly GCA_019454765.1). Taxonomy (NCBI): domain Bacteria; kingdom Thermotogati; phylum Deinococcota; class Deinococci; order Trueperales; family Trueperaceae; species Trueperaceae bacterium. Next base: position 10,132 of record JACFNR010000028.1, read on the forward strand.
GGGCCGGCCACAGGAGCCGCCCACCGATGTCGCTCACTTGGGCCACGCCCGCGCGGTTCCGGTGATCGCGCCGAGCGGGGTACAATCCCCGGAGGTCGCGCGAGCATGAGGGTCCCAGGGGCGACGGCGCCCGAGCTGGTCCCGGAGGCGGCCGGCACGGAGGCGGTCGTCGTGAAGGTTGTCACGTTCTTCAATCACGCCGGGGGCGTCGCCAAGACGAGCACGGCGCGCGACGTCGGCTACGTGTTGAGCGAGCTCGGGCGGCGGGTGCTGCTCATCGACGTTGACCCGCAAGCGAACCTGACGAGGTGGTTGGGTGTCGACGACGACGTGTCGCTCGCGCGGACGATCTACCCCGCCGTGCTCGGCGAGTCCGACCGCGACGAAGGCCGCGGCGCCGCGGCCGCGGCGGCGAAGGGGGCCGCAGACGAGGAGTTGGCGCTGCCGGAGCCCCTGCGGGTGCACGGCATGGACCTCATCCCGAGCAACTTGAACCTTGCCATCCTGGAGCGGGAGATCCTGAGCGTGTTCATGGGTGTCGTCAGGTTGCGGGAGGCGGTGCGCCGGCTCGAGGGTTACGACTACGTGCTCATCGATCCGCCGCCGAGCCTCGGGCAGCTCTCCGCTCTGGCCGTGGTGGCCGCCGACCGTGTCGTGGTGCCGCTACCGACGAACCGCAAGGGGCTCGACGGGATCCCGACCGTGATCCGGATGGTGCGGGAGTACCGCAAGGCGGCGCGGGGCCTCGACATCGCGCTCTTCGTCCTGACGCAGCACGACCGCAGGACGCGCCACGATCGGGAGGTCCTGGAGGCGATCCGCAACCAACTGACGGCTGTCGCGCCGGTGTCGACGCCGCTAGGAAGCCGGCCGGCGTACTACTCGGATGCTCAAGTGCAGGGGATGCCCATCTCGCTCTACGCCAAGGGTAGCGAGGCCGACCGCGAGATACGGCAGGTGACCGCGGAGTTGCTGGCGCAGCTCGAGGGAGGCGCGCGTGGCTAGGAAGCGGAAGCAGGACATCGACCGCGCCGCTGTGTTCGAGGCGATCCTCGGGGACCTGGGGCCGGAACAGGCGGCAGAGGCGGCCGGTTCCGTTGCGCTGGCCGAACTCGTCTACAACCCGCAGCAGCCGCGGAAGCACTTCGCGCAGGCGGCGCTGGCCGACCTGGCGGAGAGCATCAGGGAGAAGGGGGTGCTCGAACCCATCATCGTTCGCCGCGTCGCGGCCGGCTACGAGGTGGTGGCGGGCGAGCGGCGGGCGCGCGCGGCGCGCCAGGTCGGACTCGAGGCGATCCCCGCCATCGTCGTCGAGCTGAGCGACCGCGAGGCGCTCGAGATCGCCATCACGGAGAACCTGCAGCGCGAGGACCTCAACGCCGTCGAGGAGACGGAGGCCGTGCTAGGCCTCCTGGAACTCGCGCTCGACGTGGATCGCGCGCGGGTGCAGGCGCTGCTGCAGGACATCTACAACGAGGAGCGGGGGAGGGCCGGTGGCGCCGCGCGGGACCTCGCGAAACGGGAGGAGGCGAAGGCGCTCTTCCGGCGGCTCGGTCGGTTCACGGTGTCGTCGTTCGTGACCAACCGGCTGCCCATACTGGACTTCCCGCCCAGGCTACTCGACGTGGTGCGGAACGGCGAACTCGCGTTCACCAAGGCGCAGGCGATAGCGAGGCTCGAGGACGAGGCCGCCCAGAGGCGGCTGCTGGCCGAGGCGATCGACCGCGAGTTGTCGCTGAGCCAGATCAGGCGGCGCATAACGGAGTTGCGGGAGGGGGAGGGGGGGGCCGAGCCCGAGCGACCCGTGTCGGCCGACACGCAGCGCCTCGTGGCCGGCACGAAGCGGCTCCTCAACCACAAGCGGCTCGCCACCCTCGCGCCGGCGAAGCTGGAGCGCGTCACCGCGCTCCTCGACGAGTTGCGCCGACTCCTGGGCTGACGCCCGCGCCGACACGCTTGCGCCTCACCCGCGGGGCTAGGCTTGGCGGAGGAGGTGCTCAGATGTTGAGTGTAGGCGACATGGCCCCCGATTTCACGTTGGAAGACCAGGACGGTCGGCAGCACAGCCTCTCGGGGTTGCGAGGTTCATGGGTGGTCGTGTACTTCTACCCGAAGGACGACACGCCGGGTTGCACCACGGAGGCGTGCCAGTTCCGGGACGCGTTGCCGCGGTTCGAGGGTGTTGGCGCCAAGGTGCTGGGCGTGTCGGCCGACGACAGGGCGAGCCACGCGGCCTTCGCCGCCAAGCACGACCTCAACTTCCCGCTGCTCGTGGACCCGGACCACGAGACGCTCAGCGCGTACGGCGCCTGGCGCGACAAGGGCAAGGGCGGAGAGGTCAGGATGGGCGTGGCGCGCTCGTCGTACCTCATCGACCCGCAGGGCCGGATCGCGCGGGCGTGGGACGGGGTGAAGCCAGACGGACATGCCGAGCAGGTCAGGGCGGCCATCGAGGAGGCGCGCGCCCTGGTCTGATCGGG
>JACFNR010000028.1:12711-24166 GCA_019454765.1 Trueperaceae bacterium
GAAAGGGGAGAGGGAGGGGACCGGCGGGTGTGAGGTAGTTCGCATCCCGGCGTGGCGCGGCCGACGATGTGGGGAAGCTAGGGTACTCGGCGGGCGTGACGGGGAAACCGGGGTACTGCGGCGGGGTCCCGCGGGCGGGTGAGGCGACGGGCGGCCGGCGCGGACCGGTTGTGGGTGGGGAACCGAGGGTACTCGGAGCGGCGCGTGGGACGGCGCCTCGATCCCGTACCGCGGTTTCCCCACTTCCGCCGAGCCGCTCCCGGCGGGCGCCGCGGCGGGTGCTCCGGGCGAGGCGCGCGGCCGCGCCGCGCGGCCCCACCTGGACCGGCGGCCGCGTCCCCCGATAGGGGAGGGGAGAGGCTTCAGGCGAAGTGGTAGCCGCGGACGTGGACGGGCGCCGGCAACCCCGCGAGCGTCCGCGCCTTGAGGGTGAGCTGGTAACCCGTGTCCTCCACGGTGGCGTCCGCCACGAGGATGGAGGCGTCGCGCAGGAGCACGCGCTGCTCGTCCCACAGGTCGGGCGGGATGATGAGCTGCGCCCGCACGGGGCCGTCCTCCAACACGAAGAAGGCGAACCCCTTGGCGGTGGGTGGCCGCTGCTTGCCCACCACCAGCCCGGCGGTGCGTACCGCGGTCTTCCGCGCCACGCGCCGCAGCCGCGCCAACGGCACGCAGGCGAGCTCGGCCAGCTGGTCGCGCACGAAGTCGATCGCGTGCACCTCGAGGGTGCTGAGGCGCGTGGTCTGGTAGTCCCACACGTACTGCTCCTGCAGGGTGAGGGGCGCGAACCCGGGCGCGTCCGGGGCGGCCGTGAACAGCGGGCGCTCGCCGCTCGGCTGGGTGTTGGCGAGGGCGCCGGCGCGGTAGAGGGCCTCGCGACGCGGCTGCAGCGCGTCGAAGGCGCCGGCGCGCACGAGCGCCTCGAACTGCTCCTTGGCCAGCGGCAGGCGGTGGTGGGCGTCGTCGATGCCCGCGTACGGCCCGTGCCGCAACCGCTCCAGCAGGACGGCGCGGGCCGTGTCGTGGCTTATACCCGTCACCGCCGCCAGCGGGGGGCGCACGGCCTTCACCGGCGCGGCGTCGCCCGTCCGGACGCGCTCGCAACGGTAGTGCACGCCGCTGGCGTTGACGTCGAACGGCAGGAAGGGGACCCCCCAGGCGCGCGCCTCCTGGCGCTTGGTGGACTGCGACCACATGCCGGGCTCCTCCGTGAGGATGGCGGCGAGGTACTCGGCCGGGTAGTGGACGCGCAGCCAGCCGCTGGCGTAGGCGTGGATGGCGAACGCCCAGGCGTGCGACTCGGCGAAGCCGAACCCCTGGAACCCCTTCACGGCGTCGAACACCTGCTCCGCCTCGTCCCGGGTGGCGTGCACGTGCCGCATGGCGCCCGCCACGAACGCCCGGCGGTCCGGCTCGATGTCCGATGGCTCGCTCCAGTCGGACACCTTCTTGCGGAAGCGGTCCGCCTCGATCCAGCTCATGCCGGCGAAGTGGACGGCGATGCGCAGCACGTCCTCCTGGAAGAGCAGCACCCCGTAGCTCTTGGAGAGGATCGGCTCGAGGCTCGGGTGCCAGTAGCTTACGGGCTCGAGCCCCTGGCGCCGCCGGAGGTACGGGTGCACGGTGCCCGACTGGATGGGACCGGGGCGGATGAGCGCCACCTGGTGCGCCAGGTCGCGCAGGTTGCGGCTCTTCATGACGCGGCTCGTGTGCTGCTGGCTGGGGCTCTCGACCTGGAAGAGCCCGAGCGTGGCCCCCGCCGAGATGAGGTCCCACACGCGCTCGTCGTCGGGGAGGTCGGCCAGGTCGAGCCACACGCCGTCAAGGCGCATGACCTCCTCGCGCGCCCGCTCGAGCGCCGCGAGCATGCGCAGCCCCAGGAGGTCCAGCTTGATGAGGCCCATGGCCTCGGCGTCGTCCTTGTCGAGCTGCAGGAGCTTGATGCCGCCGCTGGAGCGCTCGAGCGGCGAGTAGTGGGTGAGGGGGTCGCGCGCCAGCACCACCCCGCCCGAGTGGGGCGCCAGGTGCCTCACGTGCTTGCGCTCCATGCCGGCGAGGAGAGCGAGGAAGGCGTCGGCCACCGGCGCGGCGCCGAGCACCTCGCGCAGCGCCACCTCGGCCTTGGCCACGCTCGGGGGGCGCAACCCCCTGAAGTCGCGCCCCAGCGCCTTGGTGAGGCGGTTGCGGAGTTCGGGTGGCAGCCCCAGGGCGCGGCCCAGGTCCTGCACGGCGAGGGGGAGGCGGTAGGTGATCTTGTTGCACACCATGGCCTCCGTGTCGGGTCCGAAGCGCTCCTCGACCCACGCCAGCACCTCGTCGCGCCGCGCCGACGAGATGTCGATGTCGACGTCGGGCATGCTCGTCTTGCCGGTGTGCAGGAAGCGCTCGAAGAGCAGGTCGTGCTTCAGGGGGTCGGCCATGGTGATGCCGAGGAGGTAGCAGACGATGCTCGCCGCCGCGGAGCCGCGCCCCGCCGCCAGGATGCCGTGGCGGCGGCAGTAGTCCGTCACCTCGGCGGCCACCAGGAAGAAGTCGGCGAGGCCCAGGGCGCGGATGGTGGCGAGCTCCTCCTCGAAGCGCTCCCGCGCCGCCGCCAGGCGCTCGCCCGCGTAGCGCTGCACCAGCGCCGCGTAGCAGCGCTCCTCCAGGTAGCGCTCGGGCGCCTCGCCCCCCGGCACGCGCGCCTTGGGCGGCGTGAGGCGCTCCGGCAGCAGCTCGAAGTAGGCGCTCTCGGCCACCCAGGCGGCGTTCAGCGCCGCGTCGGGGAACGGCAGGCGCTCCAACGCCTCGGCGGGGCTCGGGAGGGCCTGGCAGGCGTTCTGCGGCCTCCTGGGGTGGGGCTGCTGCACGCTGATGCCCAGCCGGGCGCAGGTGAGGGCGTCGTAGAGGCGGTAGTCGTCCGCCGCCGCGTAACGCACCTCCGGCGCGCTCACGACCGGCAGGCCGAGGCTCTGCGCCAGGCGCCTGATGACGCGGGCGCGGCGCGCGTCCCAGCGGTAGCGGTCGTGGAAGAGCTGCAGGTAGAAGCGCTCCGGGAACGCGCCCTGCAGCTGCCGCAGGAGCGCCTCCAGCTCGCTCACGCGGCGCTTGGCGAGGAGCTGCGCCACCACCCCGTCGCGCGGGCCCGACAGGAGGACGACGCCCTCCGTGTGGGCGAGGAGCACGGGGAGGGGCACGTCCCTCTCGTCGCGCGCGTGCGCCACGCTGATCAAGCGACACAGGGTGCCGTAGCCCGCCCGCGAGGCGGCGATGAGCACGAACGGGTAGGCCTCGCCCTCGACGCTCACGGGCACGGTGGCGCCGATCAGGGCCCTGATGCCGTGCCGCCGCGCCGCCTGGAACAGCTCCACGCCGCCCGTGACGTTCAGGTCGTCCGTGAGCGCCAGGTAGCGGTAGCCCAGCTCGGCGGCGCGCGCCACGAGCGTGGAGGGGCTGGCCGTGCCCGCACCCAGGCTGAAGTACGAGTGCACGTTCAGGAGCGCGCTCAGTCGTTCGCTCTCGCCACCCACCACTCCGCCCCCTCCCTGAACAGCTCGAGCTGCGCGCCCCCCTCGAGCTCGAGCAGGTAGTAGTCGCGGTGCAGCTCGCGCGGCTCCCACCAGCGCCCGTCGTAGCGCCAGGCGTCGATGACGCCGGCCACCCGCCGGCCGGGCGGCGGCCGGCGGGGCAGCCGACGGGTGGGGGCGGGGGAGGGGAGGGCGCCGCCGGCGTCCCACTCGACGGTGGTGGGCTGGGCGGAGCGGGAGAGGGTGACTCGAGCGGGGACCATGATGAGACGCATGCGAACCTCGAGCGGTGGCGCGAACGGTTGCCAACGGCGTGAGGCCACGCGCCGTTACCCCCAGTAACTAGGGGTGACGAGAGGATAGGACAAGGGGCGGAGGGGCGTCAAGCGACCGGCCCACGCGGCGCCCGTAGTAGGTTGACGGAGCCGCCCGTCGAGCGACGCGGCGGGGGAGGGGGGAAGCGTGCACGCCTTCGAGGTCCGGAAAGCGCTGGCGGCGCTGCTGCTGCTCGCCCTCGTCGGTTGCGTGTCGCGACCGACCGGCGAGGGCGACGGCGCGCGCGGCGTGCGGCCGCCCTCGCCGGCGCCGACGACGAGCGCCCCCCTCGACGCCCGGACGACCCCGCCCGCCTGCGTCGGCCTCGTCACCGCGATCCACGCCGTGCAGGGCGCCGGACCCACCAGCCCGCTCGCCGGCGCGGCCGTCACCGTCCAGGGCGTGGTGGTGGGCGACTTCCAGAAGCGCGACGGCGACGAGCCGTTCGGCACCGACCTCGGAGGTTACGCCGTGCAGGCGGAGGACGCCGACGCGGACGACGACCCGCGCACAAGCGAGGGCCTGTACGTCCACGACTCGCGCGTCGACGTCCGCGTGGGCGACCTCGTGAGGGTGACGGGCCGCGTGGCGGAGTACCAGGGCCTCACCGAGCTCACCGACGTGACCGACGTCGTCGTGTGCGCCTCCGGCGTGCCGCTCCCCACCCCGGCGAGCATCAAGCTGCCTCTCGCCGCCGCGACCGACCTGGAGGCGTTCGAGGGGATGCTCGTCACGTTCCCGCAGGAACTCGTCATCGCCGACCACCAGGAGTACGACCGCTACGGCGAGCTCCTGCTGGCGCTCCCGCCACCGGGCGCCACCAGGCCGTACCAACCGACGAGCCGCCTAGCCCCGGGCGACCCGGCCACCGCCGAGCTCGCCGACCTCCAGGCGCGCTCGCGCGTCCTCCTGGACGACGGTCGCGGCAGCCAGAACCCCGACCCGCCACGGCACCCTGACGGCACGCCGTTCGACCTCGTCAACCGCTTCAGGAGCGGCGACCGCCTGGCGGGCGTGACCGGCGTCCTCGACTACAGCGCCGGCCGCTACCGCGTCCAGCCCACCCAGGGCGCCACCCACCTGCCCACCAACCCGCGCCCAGGCGTGCCCGACGTGAAGGGCACGCTGCGCCTCGCCTCGTTCAACGTCGAGAACTACTTCACCGGCTTCGGCGCCTCGTGCGGTCCGACCGGCGTCATGGAGTGCCGCGGCGCCGCGAACGCGCGCGAACTCGAACGGCAACGCGCCAAGGTCGTGGCGGCCCTGCTCGCGCTCGACGCCGACGTCGTGGCGCTGCTCGAGGTCGAGAACGACGCCGACGAAGCCGCCCTCGCCGACCTGGTGAGCGCGCTGAACGCCGGCGGCGCCGGCTACGAGTTCGTCGGCACCGGCCCCATCGGGAGCGACGCCATCCGCGTGGCGCTCGTCTACCGGCCGGCCGCCGTCGGGCCGGTCGGGGGGCCCGCGGTGCTCGACGACCCGACCTTCGTCAGGCCGCGCGGCGGGAGCGCCGCGCGCAACCGTCCGGCCCTGGCGCAGACGTTCGCCGAGGCGGCGACGGGCGAGGCGTTCACGGTCGTCGTCAACCACCTCAAGAGCAAGGGCTCCCCGTGCGGCAGGGGGGACGACGACGCGGTGCAGGCGAACTGCAACCTCACCAGGACGTTGGCGGCGGAGCGGCTCCTCGCCTGGTTGGCGACCGACCCGACCGGCGCGGGGGACCCCGACGTGCTCGTCCTCGGCGACCTGAACGCCTACGCGCGCGAGGATCCCGTCCGGACGCTGCTCGCCGGGCGCGACGGGGAGCCGGGCACCGCCGACGACCTGACCGACCTGCTCGCCGCCTTCGGCGGAGAGGGAGCCTACACCTACGTCTACGGCGGCGAGGTCGGCTCCCTCGACTACGCGCTCGCCTCGCGGACGCTCGCGGGGCAGGTGATGGGCGCGGCCGCCTGGCACGTCAACGCCGACGAGCCGGACCTCATCGGTTACGGCCTGGCGTTCAAGTCGGCCGGCCTGCGTGCCCTCTACGCGCCGGACCCCTACCGCTCGTCGGATCACGACCCCGTGCTGGTCGGGTTGACGCTGCGCTCGCCCTAGCGGCACGCGGCGAACGGCCGCCGCGGGGCGACCCGCGTCAGGCGCCGGCGGCGCGGCAGACCCAACCGGGTGGGGTGCTGCCGCCACGCATGAACTCCGCCAGCCGCTCGGCCGCCTCGCCGGCGAGGTCGGCGTCGGCGCGGGCGTAGATGATCGGCTCCTCCTTGGCGTTGTGCTTGTCGACGATGGCGAGGAGCGCCCGGCACTCGGCGAGGACCTCGGCGCGCTCGGCGGCGCCCGCCTCGTCCCCGAGCGCCTCCGTCAGCGCGACGAGGCGCTCCATGGAGCGCCAGATCTCGCCGTGCTCGCGGTGCATGACGAGCAGCGCGGCGAAGAGGCCGGCGCCCTTCATGGCCGGGAAGAGGAACGCCTCCTCCAAGTAGATGTGCCGCCTGAGGGCCGTCACCGCCCTCGTCAGCGGGGCGGTGTCGGGCGGCGCCGTGCCGGGCCCCTCGAGGTCGGCCAGGAACGCCTCGAACCCCGCGTCGATGTCGTGATGCTCGCGTGTCAGGGCCGCCGCGAGGGCCCCAGCCACCGCCACGGCGCTCAGGCGCTCAGGAGGGCGGCGTCGACGTCGATCTTGGCGCTCGCGAAGAGCCGCGACACGGGGCAGAGCCTCGACGCCTCGTCGACGATCGCCACGAACCGCTTCTCGTCCGCGCCGGGGACCAGGCCGCGCACCACCAGCCTCGAACGGTCGATCGTGGGCAACCCGTTCACGTCGCTGAGCGACACGGTGGCGGTGACCTCGAGCCGCTCCGCCTCGAGGTGGTGCTCCGCGAGCTTGATGGTCAGCGCCATGGAGAAGCACGACGAGTGGGCGGCGGCGAGAAGCTCCTCCGGGCTCGTCTTGCCGCCCGGCGCCTTGGTGCGCGACGCCCAGGTGAGGGCGAGGCCGTCCAGCGCGGAGCTGCTGCTGCCGCTCAACACGCCGGTGCCAAGGTCAAGCGAACCGCGCCAGGTGGTCTTGGTGGTCCTGTCGGCGATGCTCATGTCGTTCCCTCCCACTCCGCCCGGGGGGACGACTCGGCCTCCGGGCGCGCGCCCTCACCCTAAGCCCGCCGCGCGGCGCGGCCCGCGGCGGGGTTGACGGAGCGGACCGCGGCCGTGCCGACGTGAGCGGGGCACACGGTCCCAACCGGCGGCCGCCCGGTACGCTCTAGGGGTGACGGCGAGCACCGGAACCAACGCGGGTCCGCGCCTGGCGGTCCTCTTCGTGTGCATGGGCAACATCTGCCGCTCACCGACGGCAGAGGGCGTCTTCCGTGCCAAGCTGGTCGCCGCGGGGTTGGCCGACTCGGTCCGTGTCGACTCGGCCGGCACGCACGGCTACCACGTGGGCGAGCCCCCCGACTTCCGCTCCGTTAGCGCCGCGGCGCGCCGCGGCTACGACCTGAGCGCGCTCAGGGCCCGCCGCCTCGAGCCCGAGGACGCCGCGCGGTTCGACTACGTCATCGCCATGGACCGCGGCAACTACAACCGGATCCTGCGCGAGTTCGGCCAGGGCGGACCGTCGAGCGCCGTGCGCGCCCGGGTGCACATGTTCCTGGAGTTCGCGCCGGGGGTGCTGGACGTCGAGGTGCCCGACCCCTACGGCGGCGGGCCGCAGGGGTTCGAGCGCGTCCTCGACCTGATCGAGGCCGGCGCCGACGGGCTGGTGGCCGAGGTCGCCGCGCGCCTCCGCGGCGGTGACGTGCAGGCCCCCGCCGCACCCGACGGGCATTAATGCGGATTTAAGTGGGCGTCTCCTACGCTGCTCGCGACGACAGGAGGCAAACATGCACGTCCGTCAGCTCGCCGCTCTGCTCCTCGCCGCCTTGGCGGGGCTGGGGTTCGCCCAGCAGTACACCGGCACGTTCGCCGACGCCGCCAGCGGGATAAGCATCGCGCTGCAACAGGGAGGGGACGGCAGCCTGACCGGCGCCCTGACCAGCAGCAACGGGCAGTTCCCGCTGCAGGGCCAGGCCTCCCAACAGGGCGCCTACGGCGCCATCCAGTCGCGCCAGGGCGTGCTCGGCTTCCAGGCGCAGCTCAGCCCCGACGGTCAGTGGCTGCAGATCACCTTCTTCGAGTTGGGTCCGGATGGGCAGCCGTCGCAGCAGGGCCAGACCGTGGCGCTGCAGCGGCAGGGCGGTGCGCCGAGCGGCGCCGTGCCGGGCCAGCTGCCCCCGCAGGCGCCGGGTCAGTTCCCCGGTCAGCCGCAGACGGGCTTCCCGGGCCAACAGCCTGGCCAGTTCCCCGCTCAGCAGCCCGGTCAGCTGCCCGGCCAGCTGCCCCCGCAGGCGCCGGGTCAGTTCCCGGGTCAGCCGCAGACGGGCTTCCCCGGCCAGCAGCCCGGTCAGGTCCCGGGCCAGGTGCCGGGCCAGCCCGGCGGCCAGCAGCCCCCCTTCGGCATGACGCAACCGCAACCCGCCGCCGACTGGACCGGCACGTTCGTCGGCAACGCCGGCAAGGTCGTGCTGTCGGTGAGCGGCAACCAGGGCGGTTACGTCGGCTACCTTCAGGACGAGGGTCAGCGCTACCAGTTCCAGGCGCACCTGGACGAAGCCACCCTGCACGGGATGTTCACCGCCGGCGGCGCCCAGTACGAGTTCTGGGCGGATCGCGACGGACAGGGGGCGATGCTGTACGTCGGGGACACGACCTTCGTCCTCCAGCAGGTCTCGAACCAGCCGACCCCCTGACGCGCGCAGCGCGTCGAGACAACGTTCGGGCGGCGGCCGCTAGGCGTGGGGGCCGGGGGTATCGTCGGGTCACGTGGCCCCGGCGTGCCCCCGGCCCGTCGCGGTTCCGCGAGCCGCGCCGCCGCCGGGGCGCCGCGGCAGCGTCAGGAGGAGCGTCATGCAGACCCGTATCGCTTACTCGCAGCTGGCCAAGGAGGGGGTCACGGCCCTCGCGAAGATCGAGTCCTACCTGAGGCACGGGAGCCTCGAGCACTCGCTGCTGGAGCTCGTCAAGACGCGCGCCTCCCAGATCAACCGGTGCGGCTACTGCCTCGACATGCACTCGAAGGACGCGCGCGCGGCGGGGGAGACCGAGCAGCGCCTGTACGTGTTGCCGGCGTGGCGCGAGGCTCCCTTCTATAGCGACCGTGAACGGGCCGCCCTCGAGTGGACGGAGGCCGTCACGTTGATCTCACAGAACGACGTTCCCGACGAGCTGTACGAGCGGGTGCGGCGCCAGTTCAGCGAGCAGGAGCTCGTCGATCTCACACTGGCCATCACGAACATCAACTCCTGGAACCGCCTCGCCATCGCGTTCCGGTCGGAGGTCGGCAGCTACCAGCCGAAGGGAGCTTGACCAGCGCCGCCGCCGGGGCGGGCGGGACCCCACCGGACGCCGGCGGGGCCGCGGCGCTGCGTGCCGGGGCGGAGCGCCTGCGGGCGGCGCACCTGCGGGCGGCGCATCTCCGGGCGGCGCACGACGGCGGAACGCCGCTCCTGCTGGCCAACGCGTGGGACGCCGCCAGCGCGGCGGCCTTCGCCGCGGCCGGGCTCGACGCCATCGCCACCTCGAGCGGGGCGATCTCCCGCTCCCTGGGCTACTCGGACGGCGAGGGGACGCCGGTCGACGAGATGTTCGCCGCCCTGAGGCGCATCGTGGCGGCGGCGCGGCGCGACGGCCGCGACGTGCTGGTGACCGCCGACGTCGAGCACGGCTACGGGCTGGACGAGGCCGAGCTGGTGGCGCGCCTAGCGCGGGTCGGCGTGGTCGGCTGCAACCTCGAGGACAGCGACCCGCGGACGCGCCGGATGATCCCCACCGACGCCCAGGCGGCGCGGCTCGCTGCGCTGCGGCGCGCCGCCGACGAGGCGGGGACCGGCCTCGTCATCAACGCGCGCGTCGACCTCCACGTCAGGGCCGATGGTGACGAGCGCACGCGCCTCGCACGCTCCATCGCCCGCGCCGAGGCGTACCTGGCGGCGGGCGCCGACTGCGTGTTCCCGATCATGCTGGCGGCGGACGACGACATCGCCGCGTACGTGCGGGGAGTGCCCGGCCCCGTCAACGTGATGGCCACTCACGCCACGCCACCGCTGAAGCGCCTGGCCGAACTCGGGGTGGCGCGCGTGTCGTTCGGGAGCGGGTTCCACCGCATCGCCATGGAGGCCGTCGCCGCGGCCGCGGCGCGACTGCGCGCGGGCGACGACCCGCGGCCCGCCTGACCCGGCGCCACCCGACGCGGCGCCGGCCGTGACGAGACCGGCGGCGCGGGCGCCGGCAGCCGGCCGGGGCGGCGCGCCCGCCTTAAGATGAACCGCGTGACGCGCCTGCGGGCCCTTCGTTCGCGCAAGCTCGGGCCCGTGCCGTTCGACGTGGCCGTCGCGCTGGCCATCCTCTACGTCGTGTGGGGTTCCACCTACCTGGCCATCAGGTTCGCGGTGGAGGACCTGCCGCCTTACCTGATGCTCGCCGTGCGGTTCGGGGTCGCGGGTGGGCTCATGTACGCCTTCGTCCGCTCGCGCGGTGGCGGGGCCGGCACGCCCCGTCAGTGGCTTGGGTCGGCCGTCACCGGGGTGCTACTGCTCGTGGGCGGCATGGGCAGCGTCGGGTTGGCGCAGTCGTTCGGCGCGCCGTCGGGCCTGGCGGCCGTCATGGTCGCGACCATGCCGTTATGGCTGACGCTCTTCTTCGCCCTGATGGGCGAGCGCACCGGCCGGGGAGACTACGTCGGCATGGGCATCGGGTTGTTGGGCGTGCTGCTCCTCAACCTCGAGACGGGGCTGCGCAGCAACCCGCTCGCGGCCGCCCTCCTGCTCGTCTCGCCGTTCTCGTGGGCCCTCGGGTCCGCCCTCAGCCGCAAGCTGCCGCAAGCGCCCGGTGGGATGGGCTCCGCCGTGCAGATGTTGGCGGCGGGCGTGGTGTTCGTGCCCCTCGGCCTCCTGCGCGGGGAGCGCGTGGTGGCCGTGCCCTCGACCGGCTCCCTCCTGGCGCTCGGTTACCTGATCACGATCGGGTCGTTGGTGGGGTTCAGCGCCTACGTCTACCTGCTGAACCAGCGCGTGAGGCCGGCGCTGCTCACCTCCTATGCGTACGTGAACCCCGTGGTGGCGGTGCTGCTCGGCATGACGTTCGCGGGCGAGCGGCTGGGGGCGGCGGGGATGGCGGGCATGGCCGTCGTGGTCTTGAGCGTGCTGCTGGTGGTGCGGGCGCGGCCGGGCGGTTGAGCGCGCCGCCTCTGGCGCCTGACGCTAGCCGCCGAGCAGCTCGAGGAGGTCGGCGAGCGTCGCCTCGACGTCGTCCACCGGGCAGGTGCGCCCGAGCACCTGCTTGAGGGTCATGTGGTTCAGGGCGGCGCTGTGGCAACGTTGCAGCGGGTCCACGCCGTGCCGTTGCAGCACGGCGCGCGCCTCCGGCGCGCCGCGCAGGAGCTGCGCCATCTTCATCTTCGCGACGTCACCGACGGTGAGGGGGTCCACCGCCGCAGCCTCGCACCGGCGGGCGCGCCTGGCCAGGACTCCGGTCAAGAGCGGCGCGCGGCCTGCCGGGGCGGGCCCGCGGCGCCGGCCGGCCCCTCGGCTCACCGCCCCGCC
>JACFNR010000028.1:24266-31567 GCA_019454765.1 Trueperaceae bacterium
TGGCCACCAGCCGCCTGTCGTGCGACGCGAAGAGGAGCGTGCCGGCGCGCGCCATGAGGTGCTCCTCGAGGGCCGCCACCATGCCCGCGTCGAGGTGGTTCGTCGGCTCGTCGAGGATGAGGAGCGCGGCGCGCGACACGCTCGACCTGGCCAGGCTCAGGCGGGTGCGTTGCCCTCCCGACAACGTGGCCACCTCCCGTTGCGGGTCCGGCGGCAGGCCGAGGCGCGCGAGCAGGTGGTGCAGCTCCTGCCGGCCGATGGTGGGGTTGGCGTCGCGGACCGCGTCTTCCACCGTGACGAAGGCGCCCAGTTCCTCCCCGTGCTGGCCCGCGAACCGCCAGGTCAGGCCGCGCCCGAGCGTGACGGTGCCGGCGGTCGGGGCCAGCTCGCCGACGACGGTCGCGATGAGGCTACTCTTGCCGCTGCCGTTCGCGCCCACGAGCGCCACGCGCTCGCCGCGGCGGATCAGCAGGTCCAGGCCGGTGAAGAGCCGCCGGCCGCCGCGCTCGAGGGTGACGCCCGCGAGGCGCACCACCTCTGTGGGTCCGGTGCGCGGCTCGTCCGCCGTCGCGCCGGGCCGCGTTCCGGCGCTCGGCGTCGGTGCCGTCGGGATCGTGACGACGGCCTCGTCCTCGCGCGGCGCCGGCGTCACCTCGAAGCGGTCGAGGCGCCGCTCGAGGGCGCGAGCCCTGCCGGCCAGGGTGCGCGACACGTTCTCGGCCTTCGCCTTCGCGAGTACGACCGCCTGGTTCCCGGCGCGGCGTCTGTTGAACCTGTCCGCGCTGCGACCCGCCGACCTGAGGCGCGCCGCCTCGACCTCCAGCTCGCGCTTCTTGCGCGCCTCGGCCTCGTGACGGCGGTGCTGCGCCGCCAACGCCGCCTCCTTCAGCGCCAGCGCGGCGGAGTAGTTGCCGGGCCACGGCGTCAGGCTTCCGCTCGTCAGTTCCGCGACGCTCGATACTGTCGCGTCGAGGAACTGCCGGTCGTGTGACACCACGACGGCCGCGGCGTCGCTCGCGCGCAGCCACGCCTCCAACCACTCGATGCCGTCCCGGTCGAGGTGGTTGGTGGGTTCGTCGAGGAGCAGGAGGTCCGCGCGCGTCAGGAGCTGACGGGCGAGGTGCACGCGGCGGCGCTGACCTCCCGACAGCTCGCTCATGCGCGCCGCTCCGTCGATGGCGAGGCCGTCCAGGACGCGTTCGGTGCGCGTGGCGTGGTCGTAGCCGCCCGCCGCCCTGAAGCGCTCCTCGGCGGCCGCGTAGCGCTCGATGGCGACGGGCGTCGCGGCCGTCAGGCCGCGCTCGGCGGCGGCGAGGTCGGCCGCGGCCAGCGCCAGGGCCGGAGGCAGCAGCCAGTCGCTTACGCGCGCGTCGCCGGCCTCCGTCACCTGGGCGAGGAGGGAGACCGTGCCGCGCACGTGGATGGTGCCGGCATCGGGCGCCTCCAGCCCGGCTATCAGGCGCAGCAGCGTTGACTTGCCGCTGCCGTTGGGTCCGATGAGGGCGGTCTTCTCGCCGCTGGCGACGTCGAGGTCCACCGCCTGGAACAATGTCCGGTCGCCGTGGCGCTTGGCCACGGCGCGGAGTCGCAGACTCACGCTGACCTCCGGTTGGAGTGAGACGGGGTGCTGTCTACTTTCCGTTCGTCAGCGTGCTGCGCGCATCTGGTCGTTGCCTTCCGCGGGGTGGTCGTGGACGCCACCTGGCGATGCCCGGGTGGGTGCTCCGACTCTACCAGGGTCGTGGGTCGTCGCGCCCGCCCGAGCGCGCGGGGTCCGCGGCGCCCGTCCCGAGCGCATGCGATGATGCCGGGATGACCGGCGTGATGCCGATCCGTCGTTCGCGACGCGGTGGGGGGGCCCGGAGGTGAGGCGGTTCCTACGGCGCTTGGCGGGCGCGGCCCTGCTGCTAGCGGCGGTGGGACTCGTCGGCGGCAAGGCCTGGCTGGCGCTGGATGGGCCTTACCTGGAGGCGCTCGCGCCCTACCCGTACTGCGCCGAGGCGGCCCGGGCGCTCGCGGCGGAGCGTCACGCCGACGCCATGGAGCTCGCGGAGGCCGGCGCCTGCGAGGAGGTGGCGGCGGCGGCCGAGGCGGAGTGGAACCGCCTGTCGGCGGTGTTCGGGCGTTGCGTGGACGGGATCTGGACGGGCCGCGGCGAGGACGCCTACGGCATCGGCTGCGCGGTCGCCAGCGACCTGGTGGTCTTCGGCGACGTGCGCGACCTCACGCGCCAGGGAGTCGCCTGGTTGCGGGGCGAGGAGACGGACGAGGTCCTGGTGGCGCTGTCGTCGGCCGGCGTCGCCCTGACGCTGGCGCCGCACCTCGGTGCGGGCACGGCGCTCCTCAAGGCGGCGCGGCGGGCCGGAGCGCTGGGTGAGCGCTTCGCGAAGGGCGTGGTGCGGCTGGCGCGGGAGCGGGCCTGGGGCGCGTTGGGCGCACTGCTGGGGGACGCCGGTAGGATCGGGCGCAAGCTGCCGCCGGGTCGCGCCGCGCGCGTGCTCGCTTACGCCGATGACCCCGCCGACGTGGCCGCGCTCGCGCGCTTCGTCGAGGCGGTTCCTCACCCCGCCCTCGGCCTGAAGTGGGGCGGCAAGGCCGTCACGCGACTCGCTGACGAGGGTCTCTACGCCGAGGCGTTGATGCGAGGGCCGGCCGGCCTCGACCTGGCGCTGCGCAGGGGCGCGAGGGCGCTGCTCCGCAGGCAACCGCTCGTGGTGGCGCTGGCGAAGGCCGTCTACGGCAACGCGGCGGTGGCGTGGCGGCTCGTGCCGTTCCTGGTGAAGCGAGCGACCTGGCCGTGGGTGGGCGGCGTGGCGGCGGCCCTCGCGCTGGTCGGCCTGCTCATGAGCCGGCCGGGCGGGCGGCGCCGCGGTGCGGCCGGGCGCGGCGGTGCCGGACGAGGCGGTGCCGGGCGCGCCGTGAGCGGGCGCGCAGTGAGCGGGCGTGCCGTGAGCGGGCGCGCCGTGAGCGGGCGCGCCGCCGCCTCCGGTGGGCGCCGCGCTAACGCCTGACCGGTGCCGGTGCCCCACCCAGGCCGGCCCAGGCTCGACTCACCCGCGGCCGGAGCGCGGCCACAGCGCGTACGCGGCCGCGACCGCCACGACCGCCAGGGCCACCGCGAGGTCGGGCACCTTCACGGCCCAACCCGTCGTCCAGGTCTGCAACCGGAACTGCGTGTCGACGGAAGCGACGCCGCCCAGGTTGGCGGTCCCCTCGGTGAGGAGGAAGAGCAGGCCGATGCCCACGAACACGGCGCCGGAGAGGAGCGAGGTCGAGTGGACCTTGAAGCCGCCCAGCCGAAGCTCGCGCCCGCGGAGCCACCGCCTCCTGCTCAACTCGAGCCGGTCCCAGAGGAGAGCGAGCACCAGTAGGGGCAGGACCATCCCCAGCGCGTAGGCGGCCATGAGCAGGGCACCGTACGTCGGGCTGCCGCCCGTCATGGCGAAGGTGAGGATCGCGCCCAGCAGCGGACCGGAACAGAACCCCGCCAGGCCGTAGACGGCTCCCAGCGCGAGCACGCCCATGGCGCCCCGGCCGGCGCCTGCCCGGGCGGTGGCGGCCGAGGGCAGGAGCGAGAAGCCCCTCCCGGTCACGACCAGCAGGCCGAACACGATGAGGAGCAGGCCGCCGACCGTCGTGACCGCGCCGCGGTACTGCGTGACGAGCGAGCCGATCGCGCCCACCCCCGCGCCGAGGGGCACCAGCACGAGCGCCAGGCCGAGGTAGAAGACACCCGTCCGCGCCACGAGCCGGCCGAGGCCGTCGAAGGCGTAGGCGAAGAACGACGGCAGCAGCAGCGCCGAGCATGGGCTCACCAGCGCGAAGAGTCCGCCCAGGAAGGCCCCGGCCAGCCCGACGTCGGGCATCAGTCGGCGGCCATGAGCGCCTCGTCGATGAGCCGCACGAACACCTCGGTCGGCTGTGCGCCGACGAGGGGGCGCCCGCCGATCACGAACGACGGCGTGCCCGTCACGCCGAGCCCGCGCGCCTGCTGGAAGTCGCGGGCGATGGCCGCGTCGTGCGTCTCGTCCGCGATCTCGCGCTCGAAGCGCGCCAGGTCGGCCACTCCCACCTGCTGGGCGAAGGCGCGCAGCTTGGCTTCCGTCAGGTCGTGATGACCGCTCGCGGGGGCCGCGGCGTAGACGGCGCGGTTGAACTCCCAGAACTTGCCTTGCGCCGCCGCGGCGCGCCCGGCGCGCGCGGCGAGGAGCGAGGCGTCGCCGAAGATGGGGAAGTCGCGCCACTCGATCCGGAGCTTGCCGGCGTCGACGTAGCGCGCGACGAGCTCGGGTTCGGTCGCCTGGCTGTAGCGGGCGCAGAAGGGGCAGCGGTAGTCGGAGAAGACGACGAGCGCGACCGGCGCGTCGACGTTGCCGAGGGCGAACGGGTCGCTGGCTTCGCGGCGCGCCTGCTCGCCGAGAGGCCGGGCGCCGGGTGCGGCGGGTGCCGCCAGCGCGACCTCGCGGCCGCGGCTGAAGCCCGCGTAGTAGGCGCCGCCGGTCAGGGCGGCGAGGAGCAGGAGGGCGCCGAGGAGGCGAGCGGGACGGGAGCGGGCGAGGCGGTTCATCTGGCGGGGGCCTACCTTTCTCCCGGGATTCTACGTGCGGTGGTGCGTTACCCCTGTAGGGTATGCGGCCCCGCGCCGGAGCGACGGTCGCCGTGGCAAGGCGCGACGGCCACGCGCGTCCCCACCGTGTATCCTCGCGCCACGACCCGGTTCCCGACCGGGGAGGGTGGGAGCCACCGGGGCCCGCGAGTTCGGTGCGGCCGCGAGCCTCGGTGAGATGGGAGTCGTGACTGTGACGGTCGTCGCTTCAAGCAGGTTGGTCAGGACGTTGTCGCTCTCGGTGGTGGCCGTGGGCGCGTCGGTGGCGGTGCCGTTCCTCGTCCACCTCCTTCCGGGCGGCCAGGGAGTCGGTGCGTCGCTGCTCCCCATCTTCTGGGCGCCGCTGCTCGCCGTCGCCCTGCTCGGCCCCGTGCCCGCCCTGGTGGCGGCGACGGCCGCGCCGGCCCTGAACCACGCCCTTACGGGCATGCCCCCGACGTTCCTGCTGCCCGGCCTGACGGCCGAACTGATCGTGTTCACGGGACTGAGCCTGCTGGCCGGGCGCGGAAGGAGCGTCGCCGGCGCGGCGCTGGCGGCACCCGCCGCCTACCTGATCGCCCGGTGGTCGGTTGGCGTGGCGGGTGCGGCGCTGGGGGGAACCGCCGTCGACCCGCTCGCGCCACTGGCCGGCCTGGCCGGCGCGGCGCCCGGGCTGGTGGCGTTGGCGGCGTTGGGCGGCCTCGCCGCCGTCGGCGGCCGGGCGGCGCACGGCCGGTGACCGCGGTCACCGTGCCGGCCGGGGCGAAGGTCGCACTGCCTTTCACGGAGATCGCGCGGCGGATCGCCGCCGCCGAACTGCCGCGCGTCGACCTCGTGATCGGCGTGGCGACCGGCGGCGTGGTCCCGGCCGCGCTGCTCGCCTACAGGCTCGGCGTGCCGCTCGCCAGGTTCGATATCAACTACCGCGCTCCCGACAACTCGCCGCGCCGGCCCGCTCCGGAGCTGCTGGCCGCACCGAGCCTGCCGCAGGCCGGGACGCGGGTGCTGCTCGTCGACGACGTGACGGTGAGTGGGCAGACCCTGGGCCTCGCGCGGGCGCTGCTCGCAGGCTGCGAGGTCACGACCCTCGCCCTGAAGGGGAGGGGCGCCGACATCGTGCTCTTCCCGGAGGTGGCCAGCTGCGTGGCGTGGCCGTGGCACGCGCGGCCCGACTGAGACGGTACCCGGTGTCGCCGGCGGCGGCGCGCGGAGCGTTACCCTGACGGCAGCGACCTCTCGGGAAGGAGTCACGCATGAGCCAGGAGATGCTCCCACAGATGACGAAGGAGATGGCGGAGAAGCGCCGCAGCCTCGCGCCGAAGACGCTCGACGCCTGGCGAGAGTTCAGCCGGGCGGCGTTCGCGGAAGGCGCCATCCCCGCCGTGACGAAACAGCTCATCGCCGTCGCCGTCGCGCACACCACGCAGTGCCCCTACTGCATCAAGGGCCACACGAAGGAGGCGTTGCGCCAGGGCGCGACCGAGGAGCAGATCATGGAGGCCATCTGGGTCGCCGCCGAGATGCGCTCCGGTGGCGCCTACGCCCACTCCGCCATCGCGCTCAACGAGATGTTGGAACGCGAGAAGGTCGTGGGCGACTGACCGTCGGTGCGGCCTGGCGCTAAGCGCCCGACCGGCCTGCCGCTAGCGCGTCACGTCGATGAAGGGGAGCGCGCCGCCGGGCAGCATCGTGGTGGGCAACACGCCGTCCCAGGACTCGGCCGTGACCAACGCGACCAACTGAGGGTTGTCGCGTAGCGCCTCGCCCTTCGCGCGGATGGCGCTCGCTTCGGCGTCGCCGGCGAGGCGCGTGGCCTCGGCCTGAGCCTTGGCCTCGGCCACGCGAGCGTCGGCGGCGCCCTGCGCCTGCGTCACGACGATCTGCGCCTGGATGCGTTGCTGCTCGAGCTCCTGGCTGCGCCGCTGCACCTCGACCTCGGCCATCATGCGCGCCTCGACCGACTGCTCGTACGCTGCGCTGAAGGCGATGTCCTCGACCTGCACGGACTCGATGACCACGATGGCGGGATCGATCACGCCCATGATCGCGTCCGAGACCTGCTGGTTGAGCAGGCTGCGCTGCTGGATGGCCTCGACGGCGTTGAACTGCCCGAACACGGTGCGGACCAGCTCGTTGAGGCGCCGGTCGATGAGGCGCGAGACCAGCCCCTCCTCGCTCCCGAACTGCGCGTACACCTCGTTGACCATCTCCGGCACGAGCCGGTAGGTGACGGAGACGCGCAGCTCCGCGAGCTGCTGGTCGCGGGAGTAGGTCTCCATGCGGTCGTACACCTTGGAGTTCGTCTGGACGCGCATCATGACGACGCGGTCGACGAGCGGTAGCTTGAAGCCGAGTCCCGGCGGCGCGATGCGTTCGAAGGCGCCGAGCCGCAGGACGACCCCGCGGTAGCCCTGGTCGACGGTGAACATGCTCGAGAAGACGACGATGGCCGCCAGTACCAGCACCACGCCGGCGGCGGCGAGGCGGTTGAGGCTCAAGCCGTGCGTCTTCCGGCGGCTCGTGAGGGCGTCGAACTCGTCCATGGCGTGGCTCTCCTCCCGCGCTGGGCGCGTGATGGCCGAGCGGCATGAGCGCGCTCGGCGGGGCCGGCGAGGCGACGGGCGTTCTGCCCACGGGGTTGCGGCGCCGGCCGCAAGACAGGTCTATCCAGGTTGCGCGCTCCGCCGCGCGGCGGGGCGTCCCCACGGATGCTACC
>JACFNR010000028.1:31667-36295 GCA_019454765.1 Trueperaceae bacterium
GCCGCGGGCGCGAACGACTGCAAGCACCTCGACCACGACACGCGGGTCGATGCCGCCCAGCGGTTGAAGAGCGCGCGGGGCCACCTCGACGGCGTGGTGCGCATGCTCGAGGACAGCAGCGTCTACTGCGTGGACGTCCTCAAGCAGCTCAAGGCCGTGCAGGGTGCGCTGACCAAGGTCAACGAGGCCGTGCTGCGGTCGCACATCAGGGACCACGTGGTCACCGCCTCGGAGCGCGGCGACGCCGACCAGATCGTCGAGGAGCTGATGGAGGCCCTGAAGTACCGCCCCTGACGGGCGCGAACGCGCGGGCCCGCGGAAGGACGAGATGAAGACCATCCAGATCGGCGTGCAGGGCATGACGTGCGCCAGTTGCGTGACGAGGGTCGAGCGCGCCCTCGCGAAGGTCGAGGGCGTGACGGCCTCCACCGTCAACCTCGCCACCGAGCGTGCCAGCGTCGACTTCGACCCCGCCACGGCCGACGCCGCCACCCTACTCAGCGCGGTGAGGAAGGCAGGGTACGAGCCGGTGGTGGCCGAGGCCACCATGGGCGTGACGGGCATGACGTGCGCCAACTGCAGTAGCCGCGTCGAACGCGCCCTGGGCAAGGCCGACGGGGTGGTGTCGGCCGCCGTCAACCTCGCCACCGAGCGCGCCACCGTCCGCTACCTCCCCACGGTCACCGACCTGAGGCGGCTCGAGGCCGTCGTCGAGAGGGCCGGTTACGGCGTCCTGGACGCGGGCAGCGCCGAGGCGCGCACCGACCTGGAGCGCGAGGCGCGCGAACGCGAGCTCGCGGCGTTGCGCCGCGACCTGATCACGGCCACGGCGTTCGCCCTGCCGCTCTTCCTGCTCGTCATGCTCCCCATGCTCATCCCGCCGCTGGAACGCGCCCTCATGGCGCTGGTGCCCATGCGGGTCGTCTACTACGTGTCGTTCGCCCTCGCGGCGGTCGTGCAGTTCGGGCCGGGGATGCGCTTCTACCGGCCCGGTTGGCGCAGTCTCCTCGGCGGCAGCCCCGACATGAACAGCCTCGTGATGATCGGCACGAGCGCCGCGTTCGGCTACTCGGTAGTGGCGACCTTCCTGCCCTCGCTCCTGCCCGCCGGCACGGTGCACGTGTACTACGAGGCGTCCGCCGCCATCATCACGCTGGTGCTGGTGGGCAAGTACCTCGAGGCCGTCGCCAAGGGCCGCACGAGCGAGGCCATCAAGAAGCTCATGAACCTCCAACCCAAGACGGCGCGGGTCGTGCGCGACGGGGAGGAACTCGAGGTCGAGGTCGGCGCCGTTGCCCCGGGCGACGTCGTGGTCGTGCGCCCCGGCGAGCGGGTGCCCGTCGACGGCCGCGTCGTGAGTGGTTCGTCCTACGTGGACGAGGCCATGATCACGGGCGAGAGCGTGCCGGTCCACAAGGAGACCGGTAGCGCCGTCGTGGGCGGCACCATCAACAAGACGGGCGCGTTCCGCTTCGAGGCAACTGCCGTGGGGGCCGACACCGTCCTCGCGCAGATCATCCGCATGGTGGAGGCCGCCCAGGGGAGCAAGCCGCCCATCCAGGCCCTCGCCGATCGGGTGGTGGCGGTGTTCGTGCCGGTCGTGCTGGCGCTGGCGGCCGTGACGTTCGGCGTGTGGCTCTGGCTCGGGCCGGAGCCCGCCCTCACCTTCGCCCTGGTCAACATGGTGGCCGTGCTCATCATCGCCTGCCCCTGCGCGATGGGGCTGGCCACGCCCACCAGCATCATGGTCGGCACCGGGAAGGCGGCGGAACTCGGCGTGCTGTTCAGGCAGGGCGAGGCCCTGCAGGCGCTGCAGGAGACGCAGGTGGTGGCCCTCGATAAGACCGGCACCCTGACCAAGGGAGCGCCGGAGCTGACCGACCTAGAGGTCGCCGCGGGCTTCGACGAGGCCGAGGTGCTGGCGCTGGTGGCGGGCGCCGAGGCCGACAGCGAGCACCCGATCGCCGACGCCATCGTGCGGGGAGCCAAGGTCGCGGGCTTGACGGTGCCGGTCGCGGCGGAGCTCGAGGCCGTGCCCGGCTTCGGGGTGACCGCCGCGGTGGCGGGCCGGCGGGTGGCCGTGGGCGCCGACCGCTTCATGCGCCGCCTCGAGGTCGACCCCACCCCCTTGGCCGCGAGCGCCGAGGCGCTCGCGCGCGCTGGCAAGACGCCCGTCTACGCCGCCATCGATGGGCGGCTGGCGGCGGTCCTCGCCGTGGCCGACCCCATCAAGGCGTCCA
Source organism: Trueperaceae bacterium (assembly GCA_019454765.1). Taxonomy (NCBI): domain Bacteria; kingdom Thermotogati; phylum Deinococcota; class Deinococci; order Trueperales; family Trueperaceae; species Trueperaceae bacterium. The sequence goes on from JACFNR010000028.1 coordinate 33,908, forward strand.
CGCCGGCGGCCATCGCCGCGCTGCACGCCCTGGGGCTGCGCGTCGCCATGATCACGGGCGACGACAGGCGCACGGCGCAGGCCATCGCAGACCAGCTGGGCATCGACGAGGTGCTCGCCGAGGTGCTGCCCGACGGCAAGGTGGCGGCCGTGAGGGAGCTGCAGGCCGCGGGGCGGAAGGTCGCGTTCGTGGGCGACGGCATCAACGACGCTCCCGCCCTCGCCGCCGCCGACGTGGGGCTGGCGATCGGCACCGGCACGGACATCGCCATCGAGTCGGCGGACGTGATCCTCATGGCGGGCGACCTGCGGGGCATCCCGAACGCCCTCGCCCTGTCGCGGGCGACCTTGACGAACATCAGGCAGAACCTCTTCTGGGCGTTCGCCTACAACACCGTGCTCATACCCGTCGCGGCCGGGGTCCTCTACCCGAGCCTCGGCGTGCTCCTCTCGCCGGTCCTGGCGGCGGCGGCCATGGGCTTCTCGAGCGTGTTCGTGCTGAGCAACGCCTTGCGGTTGCGGCGCTTCACGCCGCCGCTGGCGGACGCCGCCGCCCGCGAGCCCGTCGCGAGCGGACGGCTCGCGCCCGCCTGAACCGGTTAGTCGCCGGGTGACGCTTAGGTGCCCCTGAAGCGTCACCCGGAACTACAGTCGTGACGTGCGCCTCCGAGCGAACCCCCTGCGGCACCCCCTCTCCCTGCTCGGCCCGGCGTTCGTGGCGGCCATCGCGTACGTCGACCCCGGCAACGTCGCCGCCAACGTCACGGCCGGCGCCCGCTACGGTTTCCTCCTCCTGTGGGTGCTCGTCGCGTCCGACGCGATAGCAGTGGTGGTGCAGTACCAGTCGGCGAAGTTGGGTCTCGTCACGGCGAGCACGCTGCCGGAGCTGTTGGGCAGGCGCATGCGGCGGGGGCCGCGCCTGGCGTTCTGGGTGCAGGCGGAGCTGGTGGCGGCCGCCACGGACCTGGCGGAGGTCTTGGGGGGCGCCATCGCGCTGAGGCTGCTGTTCGGACTGCCGCTGTTGGTGGGCGGCATCGTCGTCGGCGCGGTGTCCATGGCGTTGCTGGAGGTCCAGAGCCGGCGCGGGCAGCGCCCTTTCGAGTTCGTGATCATCGGCCTGCTGGTCATGATCACCGTCGGCTTCGTGGCGGGGCTGTTCGTTCGACTGCCTGATGGCGCCGACGTGCTGGCGGGGTTGGCGCCGAGGTTCGCGGGGGTCGACAGCGTCGTCCTGGCGGCGAGCATGCTCGGCGCCACCGTCATGCCCCACGCCATCTACGTGCACTCGGCCCTGACGCGCGACAGGCGCCAGGTGGTGACGCCGACCACCCTACCCGTGCTTCTGCGCGCCACGCGCAACGACGTCGTGGGTGCGCTGGGCGTGGCGGGGTTCGTGAACATCGCCATGCTGCTGCTGGCCGCCACGAGCCTGCAGGGGGTGGCGGGGACCGATACCATCGCCGGCGCTCACGCCGCCATCGCGGCGGCGCTCGGGCCTTCGGTCGGGGTCGTGTTCGCGGTGGGGCTGCTGGCGTCGGGGTTGGCCTCCACCTCCGTGGGGTGCTACGCGGGCGCGACGATCATGGCGGGGCTGGTGCACAGGCACGTGTCGCTGCTGACGCGGCGCGCCATCACGTTGGTGCCGGCGCTGGCGCTGTTGGCGGCCGGCGCTGAACCGACCTGGGTGCTGGTCGTGTCACAGGTCGTGCTGAGTTTCGGCATCCCGTTCGCCATCGTGCCGTTGGCGCTGCTCACCAGCGACCGGCGGGTCATGGGCGCGGCCGCGAACGGCGCGGCGGCACGCGTCGTGCTCGGCGTGATCGTGACCACCGTGGTGGCCCTCAACGTGGCGCTGTTGGTGCTCCTCGTGAGCGGTCGGTCCTGAGCGGCGCCGGCCTAGTCCGCTGGGGGCGCGATCACCACCACCGCGGCGCAGTCGTCCATCGGCTCCACCGCGCTGGGCAGGTGGTAGGTGTAGCAGAGGTTGGTGCTGCCCTCGTGGAGGCCGGTGATGGTGTGGTGGGGCTGGGCCGCCGGGTCGTGGGTCAGGTCGAGTCGCACCGAGGTGGCGTCGTCGTCGGCGTCACGATCTTCTAGGCGCCATTCGGCGTCGAGGGTGCGGTCGAGGGTGGTGCCGCCGACCGGCGTGACCTCGAGCGCGATCTCGGCTACCTCGCCGATCTGCAGTACCCCGATGGGGGCCAGCGACGAGTCGCCGTCCGGCCCCGTGGGCGTGAAGACGATGAGGTACTTGTTGTCCTGTGCGTCGTACTTGGCGCAGGCGGTTGTCAGGGCGGCGCCGGCGAGGAGCAGCGCGAGGGCGAGGGTCAGGCGACGGTACGGGCGGGGTCGGGCGTCGGTGGCGTGGCGTTGGTCGTCATGGTTGAAG
>JACFNR010000029.1 GCA_019454765.1 Trueperaceae bacterium
GCGTGGTCAGCGCGGCCAACTCGATGGTGGCCGCCGCCGCCCCGCGCGAGCGCCTTGGCTACGCCATGGGTATGATGCAGACGGCGGCCTGGGCCGGCGCCTCCGTCGGACCGATGCTCGGTGGCGCCCTCGAGTTCTTCTTCGGTTACCGCCTGTCGTTCGTGGTCACGGCCGCGTTGCTCCTGGCGGGCGGCCTGCTCGTGCTGTTCGGCGTGCGGGAACGCTTCACCCCGCCCGCCGACCCCGGCAGGGGGCTGCGTGGCATGCTGGCCACCTGGCGCGAGGTGTTCCGGGCGCCGGGCGTGCCCCTCGCCTACTTCCTGCGCTTCAGCGCCTGGCTCGGCCGCACGATGCTCGTGCCGTTCCTCCCGCTGTTCATCGCCACCATCACCGTGAAGCCGGACCTGGCCGGGATGTACACGGGGCTGGCGATCGGGCTCGCAGCGGGCTCGTCCACCCTCAGCGGCGTGGTGCTCGGGCGCCTCTCCGACCGCGTCGGTTACCGCGTCATCCTGGTGGCCTCGACCTTCGCCTGCGCCGCCTTCTACGTCCCCATGGCCTTCGTCACCAACGTGCTCCAGCTCATCTTCGTGAACGTGCTGATCGGCCTGGCGACGGGCGGGGTGCTGCCCGCCATCTCGGCGATGCTGGCGCACCTCACCCCGCGCGCCGCGGCGGGCTCCGTCTACGGCATCGACAACTCCGTCGCGGCCGCGTCCCGCGCCCTCGCGCCCATGGTGGCGGGCGCCGTGGTGACGCTTACGAGCCTGCCCGGCCAGACCGACTACCGCACGATCTTCCTCGTCACCGCGGCGCTCTTCGTCCTGACTGGCGCGGTGGCGGCGTGGCGGCTGCCGCGCCGGGAAGGCGCCGGGCCGGGCCAGGGCGCGCCTTGACGCCGCCGGTGACGGGCCAGGGCGCGCCTTGACGCCGCCGGTGACGGGCGGTAGTTTCGGGGCGTCACCAGGGGTGTCCGGCGCCTGTCGCGCCGGGCTGAGATCAAACCCTAGGACCTGACCCCGATCATGCGGGCGGAGGGAGCGTGACGCGGCGCCGAAAGCGCGGTGCGTCCGGTGGTGATGAGAGGACGTGCACCATGCGCGTGTTCATCAGGTCGGCCCTACTCGTCTCGTTGCTGGCACTGACGGTGCCGGGCGCCGCCCAGCGCCTGACGGTGCTCACGCACGACTCCTTCGCCCTGCCGAAGGAGCTGGTCGACGACTTCACGGCGCGCACGGGCATCGCCGTCACGTTCCTGCAGGGCGGCGACGCGGGCGAGGTGGTCAACCGCGCCGTCCTCACGCGAGCGAGGCCACTCGCCGACGTGCTGTTCGGCGTCGACGAGAGCCTCCTGCAGCGCGTGCGCACGGAGGGCATCTTCGAGCCGTACCTGAGCCCGGCGCTGGCGCGGGTGGACCCCGCGTTCAGGTTCGACCCGAGCGGGCTCGTGACGCCGATCGACGTCGGTTACGTGGTGCCGAACGTGGACGTCGGCTGGTTCGCGGCCAACGACCTGCCATTGCCGAGCGACCTCGCCGACCTGGCGGCGGCGCCCTACCGCGGGCTCACCGTGGTCCTCAACCCCGCCAGCTCGAGCCCCGGCCTCGCCTTCCTGGCGGCCACCGTGGCGCGCTTCGGCGACCCACAGGCCGGCATCGTCGGCACCGCTGGTGGAGACGGCGACTGGCTCGACTTCTGGGCCGACCTCGCCAAGAACGACGTGGCGGTGGCGGACGGCTGGACGGACGCCTACTACACGCGGTTCACGCGCTACGGCGGCGACAGGCCGATCGTGGTTAGCTACGCCACCAGCCCCGCCGCAGAGGTCATCTTCGCCGACGCCCCCTTGAGCGCCGCCCCCACCGCCAACCTGACATGCGCGGGGTGCGCCTACCGCCAGGTCGAGGCGGCCGGCATCCTGGCGGGAACGAAGCAGCGCGCCGCCGCCGAGGCGTTCATCGACTTCCTCTTGAGCCCAGCGGTGCAGTCGGCCATACCGCTGGCCATGTTCGTCGCTCCCGTCGTGGCGGACGCGCCGGAGCCGCCCGAGTTCCTCGCCTACGGGCGGGTGGCTCCGGGCGCGGTCGCGGCGCCCCTGGCCCCCGGCGTGCTGGAGGCGAACCAGGCGCGCTGGCTGAAGCAGTGGACCGCCGTGGTCCTACAGGGTCGGCTCCCGTCGAGCGTGAGGTGAGGCGGCCGGCGGGCCGTCGCCCGCGGCCACCAACCACGACCGACCGGCGCTGACCTCCGCGAGGGTGCCCTGTGCCACGACCCGCCCTTGCTCGAGGACGACGACGCGGTCGGCCCGCTCGAGGGCGGCGCGGCGGTGGGAGACGACGAGGCAGGTGACCCTCGACCCGTCCTCTCCCGGCGTCCGGGCGGCGAAGATGCCGTCCCAGAGTCGACGCTCCGTCTCGATGTCGAGGGCGCTCGAGATGTCGTCGAACACCAGGAGCTCCGCGCGGCGCAGCAGCATGCGGGCCGCGGCCGCGCGTTGCACCTGCCCGCCGGAGAGGCGCACGCCGCGCGTGCCGACCTCCGCCTCGAGCCCCCCCGTGAGGGTCGCCAGGTCCGGCCCGAGCACGGCGAGTTCCAGGGCTTCGGTGACCTCGGCGTCCGTCAGGTCGGAACCCAGGAGCACGTTCTCGCGCAGCGAATCCGAGAAGAGGCGCGGCACCTGGGGCGTGTAGGCGCTGCGCGGCGGCACGAAGAACGACGCGGCGTCGGTCACCTCGCGACCGTTCCAGCTGACCGTCCCGGCCTGCTTCGGGACGAGCCCCAGCAGCGCCCGCAGGAGGGTCGTCTTGCCCGCCCCCACCCTGCCGGTCACGACCACGAACTCGCCGCGCTCGACGGTGAAGGTCACGTCCTCGACACCGCGAGCGTCGCCGTGACCCGCGGTGAGGCCGGCCACGTCGAGGCGTCTGAACGGCTCCGGCCGCGGAGCGCCCGCCACGAACGGCCGCTGGGGCCGCTCGAGGTCGTGGTTCCTGGGCGTGACGACGGCGGCCACGGGCGCGTCGACGAGCAGGCGCCCGAGCCGCTCGAAGGCGACGCCGGTGCGGCGGTGCTGCACCACCATCAACCCCATGAACGACATGACCCCCGTCAGGCGGGGCAGGAACGTCACGAAGAGCGCGAAGTCTCCGACGGTGAACGTGCCCGCCTCGAGCCGGGAGGCGCCGAGGAGCAGGATGATCCCCGTGGCGATGTTGACCATGTTGTCGGTGACGCTCCTGAAGAGCTCGGTGAGGAGCGTGTCCCTGAGCGCGGTGCGCTTGCGGACGGCGTTGAGGGACGCGAAGCGTCGCAACACGAAGGGCTCGCGGCCCGACGCCTTGACGGCCTGCACGCTGCCGAAGGTCTCGCCCAGGAAGTCCGTCACGCGGCTGGTGGCCTCGCGGCTGAGGCGGCGGGCGGCGCGGATGTGTGGCCGCAGCACCCCCGTGAGCACCACGGTCGAGGCCAGGGGCACGCAGGCGAGCAGCGTCATGAACGGGTCGACGAGCAGCATGGTCGCGAGCGCCAGGAGCGCGTAGGCCGCGAACCCCCAGAAGTCGCACCAGTGCTCGAAGTACTCGCCGATGTCGTTGACGTCGTCGCGGAAGCGCGTGACGGCCTCGCTGGGCGAGTCGGGCAGCCGCCGCGACCCGTGCGCCTCGAGGAGGTAGCTCAGCAGCGCGCGCCGCACGTGCAGGGTCAGCTCGAGCCACCACGTCGCCCAGGTGTAGATGCCGCCCACGAAGAGGAGGATCCTCACCGCGTCGACGCTCAGGCCGAGCGCCAGGTAGGTCCAGGCGTTGAGGCCGGCCGCCTGGGCTCCCGAGAGGGCGTCGAACAGCCCGCGCATGGCCAGGGCGAACAGCACCGGCACGGCGTGGATGAGCGACCACAGCGTGGCCGTGAGCACGAAGTACCAACGGCGCTGGCGGCCGAGCGCCAGCGCGAGCCGCAGCGGGTTGGACGAGAAGGTCATGCCAGTTCCTCCAGGACGCCGGCGTGGGAGCCCGACGCCGGTGCGTCCGGATCGAGAGCGGCGCGGCGCAGGCGGGCGTAGCGGGAGCGCGGGTCGGCGGCCAGCGCGCGGCGCGGACCGAACTCCGCCACGCGGCCACCGTCCATTACCAGGATCGAGTCGACGCGCTCCACCGTCTCGAGGCGGTGCGCGATGACGATGGCGGTGCGCCCCGCGAGGAGGCGCTCCAGCGCCGCCTCCAGCCGCAGTTCCGTGGCGGGGTCGAGGCGCGACGACGGCTCGTCGAGCACGATGAGCCCCGGGTCGAGGAGGAAGACGCGCGCGAAGGCCACGAGCTGCGCCTCGCCGGCCGACAGGTTCCGGCCGCCCGAGTCGATGACGGTGTCGAGGCCGGCGTCCTGGCGCTCCAGCCAGTCGAGCATGTCGAGCTCGGCCAGCACGGCGAGGATGCGGTCGTCGTCGACGCCGTCGTCGAAGAAGGTCAGGTTGTGGCGGAGCGTCCCCCTGAAGAGCTGCACCTCCTGCGAGACGAGGCCGACGCGCGCCCTCAGGGCGTCCAGGTCGGCCTCGGTGGCGTCGACGCCGCCGAGGCGCACCCGCCCCGCCACGGGGTCGTAGAGGCGGAAGAGGAGCCTGGTGAGGGTCGTCTTCCCCGAGCCGGTGCGGCCCAGCAGGCCGAGCCGCTCCCCCGGCGCGAGCCGGAAGCTCACGTCGTCGAGGGTGAGCCGCTCCGGGTCCTCGTCCGGGTACCTGAAGCTGACGCGCTCGAAGGAGACGCTCAGCGGACCGGGAGGCAGCGCCAGCTCGCCGCGGCGCGGCAGCGCCGACGAGAGGGCCATCAGCTCACCCACGCGCTGGGCGCCGGCGCCCGCCTTCTGCAGCTCCTGGAGCTGCTGCGTGATCTGCTCGACGGGGTTCTGCAGCATCAGCAGGTACTGGAACACCATGTAGGCGGCGCCGACGGTGAGCGCGCCGCGGCCGACGAGGAAGATGGACGCCCCGACCGTGACGGCCGTGCCGACGACCATCAGCCCGTAGCCGGACAGCCACACCACGCTCCGCAGCATCCAGGCCCGCCTTGTGTCGTGGTAGACGCCTCGCATGACCGCGCCGAAGCGGTGCATCACGTACGCTCCGGCGCCGTTGGCGCGCAGGTCGTCGAGGCCCTGCAGCCTCTCCTCGATGAAGCCGAACAGCTTCGCGCTCGCCTCCCGCTCGAGGCGCGTGGCCGGCACACCGGCGCGCCGCGTTCGCGACAGGACGACGAGCTCGAGCAGCACGAAGGCCGTCAGTACCGCGCCCATCGCCGGGTTCTCGAGCCACAGCGCCACCAACACGCCGACCAGCAGGAGCGCGCCGCCCAACACCCGCACCGCGAAGACCGACAGGAAGTTGGACAGGGCGGTGACGTCGCCGTCGATCCTCTCGATCATCTCGCCCGGGGTGCGGGCGTTGTGGAACGCCATGTCGAGGCCCAAGGTGTGCGCGGTGAGGTCCTCGCGCAGCAGGTTCGTCGCCGTCCAGCCGACGGCGGCCGCCACGTAGGTCGCGACCGCGCCCAGGAGCTGGGTCAGCAGGGCGGCGACGAGGAAGGCGACCGCGATCTTGACGAGTTCGGCCTCGGGCGCGGCGCCCATGGCGCCGTCGATGAAGGACCTCAACAGTTGCGGCACGAGAAGCTGCAGGCCGGTGGCCAGCAGGAGCAGGGTGGTCATGATGGCCGCCATGGGCCTCTGCGGCGCCAGGTAGCGCCACAACACGGCGCCAAGGGAGTGGCCGCGGGGCGGTCGGTCGTTGCTCGGCGTGAGGGCGGCGTCGCTCATCTGGTCCTCGTGGGTCTCCGGTGGTTCCCGGGACTGGTTCGGGTGCTTGGTAGGTTCCCTGTCAGGCCCACGCGGCATGAGTACGACCGTGGGGGCCTCGGTCGGGGGCCGCCCACGGTCGTCGCGGTGCTCTCTTGGGGTCAGTGCGCGATGATCGCTAGGCAGTCCTCTCCCGTTCGCGGCTCGCCGGCGCCTGCGGCGCGGGCAGCGCTGACGGTATCGGGCAGGAGGATCGCCATCGCGAGGTGAACTGTAGCGGTTCGGCCCGCCCTTGTCAATCGCACCGCGCGGCTCGCCGTGCGCGGGGGCGGCCCCGCGCTCAGGGCGAGGCGCGTCCGACCCGCCGCGGCGTTAGCTGTCGCGCCGGCGCGCTATCCTCCCGGGGTAACGACCGCGCGGGTTCATTGGAGTCGAATGCTCAGCAGGCACACCCACGTCGTCCCCGGCAGGCTCGGCGAGCGCCGCCTGCGAGACGCCCTCGCGGCGGGCGGCGGTCTCGGTCACGTGATCACCACGCTGCCGGGGCTGGCGGCGCGGTTGGCGGGCGGCTTCGCGCGGGCGGCGACCGGGGCCGAGGTGCGCGCCGCCCTGCAGGAGCCGCCGGCGGCCGAGTTGACCACGCTGGCCGGCGTCGCCGTCATGCCCGGCTTCGCCCGGGCCGCGGCGCGGACGCTGCAGGCCGCCTGGCACGCGAACGTCGACCTGGGCGAGCGCGCCACCGCGGGCGGGCGCTGGGCGGAGCTGGCCGCGCTCGAGAGGCACGTGGCCGCCTCCCTCGTGGGCGGCGCTCTACTGCCGCCGCGCCTCGTGGCGCTCGCTCGCGCTCGCGTCGCCAGGGCGCCCCGCCTCACGGGACCCGTCACGCTGCAGGGCCTGGCCGACGTGCCGCCCCTCTACCGCCCGCTCGTCGAAGAGCTCGCCGGCGTCGTGCCCGTTGCCTGGCGGGGCGCCTCGCCGCCGGCCCCGGCCTGGTTGCCGGCCACCGTGGCGTGGGCGGCGCCGGAGCCGCGGCCCCTGCCGACCGCGACCGTGGTGGGGTGCGCCGACCCGGACCACGAGGCGCTCGAAGCGCTCGGGTGGGCACGCGAGTTGATCGCCTCGGGTCGCCGGCCCGAGGAGGTCCTGATCGCCGCCGTTGACACCGCCGCCTACGACGACGCCATCGGCTTCCTGGCGGCGGAGGCCGGCATCCCGCTGCACGCGGCGCACGGCGTGAGGGCGCTCTCGACGCCCGTGGGCCAGGTCGTGGCCGCCCTGGCTGACGCCCTCGTGCGCGGTCCCGGGCAGGTCGAGGTCAGGCGCCTGGCTACCGCGGCGCGGCGCGCCAACGTGGGTCCGCTCGGCCTCGTACCCGAGGACTGGGCGGACGAGCTGGCGCCCGACGCCTTCCTAATCGACACGGAGCGGTGGCGGCGCGCGCTACGGCCCCTGGCGGCTCGCGAGTCACACCAGGCCGAGATCATCGTGCGCCTCGTCGCCGACCTCGAGCTCGGCCTCGCCGCGGCGCGGCGCGTCGGGGCGCGCTGGTTGGACGGCCGCGCGGCCGAGCTGTGGCGCCGCGCCATGGCCGACGGCCCGCCCGGCGTACTGGAGCAGACGTTGGCGCGCCTGCGGGTGGACGACGGCGTCGATCCGGCCGCCGCCGTCCTGTGGGGGCCGGCGGCCGCGCTCACGGCCTGGCCCCGCCCTCACGCCCGCCTACTCGGCCTGTCGGCGCGCGGCTGGCCGCGCCGCGGCTCCGACGAGGACCCGCTCCTGCCGGAGCGGATCAGGCCGGGCCTGGTGCTCCGCGAGCGCAGCGTCACTCGCCAGGACGGCGACGCCTTCGCCGCGCTGGTCGCGGCGGCGCGGACGGAGCTCGTCGTGTCGTACCCCCGCAGGGATGCGAGGGGCCGCGTGGCGCCGCGTAGCCACCTCCTCGCCAGCCTGGCGGGCGCCACCACCGTCGAGGCGCGACGTGGCGCTGGCGATCGCGCCGTCACCGAGGCATACCGCCGCGCCGCCAGGCCCGCCGAGCTCGCCTCCGACCCCAGGCAGCGGCGGGCCGCCGCGGCGTACAGGGCCGCCTACTCGCCGGACCTCACGCCGCACGACGGCGTGGTGCGGCCCGATCACCCCGCGCTCGCGGCGGCGCTCGAGCGGGTGCAGTCCGCCACCTCGCTGCGGAGCCTGTTGCTCAACCCTCACGGTTACGTGGTCCGTTACGCCCTGCGCTGGGAGCGCCCCGAGCCGCGCACGGAGCTGCTCGCGCTCGACCCGGCCGCCCTAGGTACCCTGCTGCACCAGGTGCTCGAACGGGCGGCGCGGCCCGCGGCAGGCACGGACGGTGCCCCGCCGGACGTGAAGGGGAGGGTGGCGGCGGCGTGCCGGACGGTCGGCTCCGCCTGGGAGACGCGTTACCCCCTGCCACCGGAGGCGCTGTGGCGCAAGACGCTCGCGGCGGTGGAAGAGTGGGCCGTCTGGTCGCTCACGGTGGGAGCACCGCCCGGTTTCGGGGCCGAGAGCCACGTCGAGCTGCGCTTCGGCTACGCCGGGCAGGCCGCGCCTGCCGACGGGCTGCCCTGGGACCCCAGCGCGAGCGTGTTCGTGCCAGGCACCACGGTCAGGGTGCGCGGCGTGATCGACCGCCTCGACGTCGATCGCGCCCAGCGGCGCGTCCGGGTCGTCGACTACAAGTCGGGTCGCCCGGTCGCCCGCCTCGGCGGCCTCGAGGGGGGCGCGGAGCTGCAGCGCACGCTCTACACCGCGGCCGTGCGGCAGCTGCTCGGCGCCGACTGGGACGTGGAGGCGCTGCTGGTGCATCCGCGTCAGCGGGTGGTGCTGCCGCTCGAGGACCCCGACTCCCACGTGCCGGTCCTCACGGCCGCCGTGACGCTCGCGGCGCGGTCCCTCCTGGCCGGCAACGCTCTGGCGGGGCCGGCCCTGGCAGCGCCGTTCGAGGACGCGCGGCTCGCCTTCCCCGCCTACGGCGCCGACCGCTACCTGGAGCTGAAGGGAGCCGCCCTCGCCGCGGCGAGGGGCGAGCTGGACGAGCTCCTTGGCGGCGCCACGTGACGGGCCTCGCGCCGACCCCGCTGCCGGACGCCGCAGCACGCCGCACGGCGCTGACGGACCTCGGTCACGGCCTGCTGGTGGAGGCGGGCGCGGGCTCCGGCAAGACCGCGGTGCTTGCGGGCCGCGTGGCGTGGCTGCTTGCCGGCGGGGTGGAGCCACGGCACGTGGCCGCCATCACCTTCACCGAGCTCGCGGCTGCGGAGCTGGCTTCTCGGGTGCGCGACTACGTGACGAGCCTCGCGGCCGGCGTCGTCCCGGCGCCGCTCGAGCCGGCGTTCGGCGCCGCCCCGACGGTCGAGCAGCGCCGCCACCTCGCGGCCGCCCTCCCGGCTCTCGACGAGCTCACCAGCACGACCATCCACGGCTTCGCGCGCGAGCTGACGCTCCCGTACCCGGTCGAGGCGGGGATCGACCCGGGTGCCACCGTGCTCGACGCCGCGGAGGCGGAACTGCTGTTCGGCGACGTCTTCGGCGCCTGGTTGCGGCGCAGGCTCGGCGGGCGGGCTCGGGACGACGCCACGGACCCGCTCGTCCATCTCATGTCTCACCCGGCGGCGCCCGGGCCGGACGCCGTAAAGGAGCTGGCGTTGCTGCTGCGCGCCCACCCCGGCGCCGCGACGCCCGCCGCCGACGTGACCGGCGCGGTAAGGGGCGCCTTGGCCGCGGCCGCCGCGCTCTGCGGCCTCATAGGCGCCGAGCCGGCGGCGCCCGAGCCGTTGGTGGCCCTGGCGGCGGCGGTGGACGCCTGGCTGGCGCCGATCGCCGCGGCCCCAAGCACCACCGAGGCCGCCACCGCCGCGCTGTCGGGCGAGCCCGGTCCGCTCTTCACGCAGCAGCTGACCGTCAGGGCGCTCCGGTCCAAGGGGGCCTGGCTCGAGGCGGTGGCGGCAGCGGGGGCGTCCAAGGCCGCGGCCGCCGCCGGCTACGCCGCGCTGCAGGAGGCCCACGGCGCCTTCGCTGCCGCGGCCGTGGCCCTCACGGCCGCGAGCGTGGACCACCTCCTCGGCCTGCTGGTCGCGGCCCTGCGCGAGATGTTGGCCGAGTACGGCGCCGCCAAGCGCGAGAGGGCAGCGGTCGACTTCGACGACCTGATCGCGAACGCGGCGGCGCTCCTCCGCGAACACGAGGTCGTGAGGGCCGAGCTGGCCGCGCGCTACCGCCACGTGCTCGTCGACGAGTTCCAGGACACGGACCCGTCGCAGGCCGAGATCGTGTGGCGCCTCACCGGCGAGCCGCGGCCGGGCGACTGGCGCGCTTGGCCGGCGCGCCCCGCAGCCAGGTTCGTCGTGGGCGACCCCAACCAGTCCATCTACCGCTTCCGCGGTGCGGACCCCGGCACCTACGCCGCGTTGCGAGGCGGGCTGGAGCGCGACCCCGGCTCGCTGACCCTCGCCCTCACGGAGAACTTCAGGTCGGTCCCCGCCCTCCTGGCCAACGCCAACCTCACCTTCGCCGCGCCCTTGTCGGCGTCCGGCCAGGCGGGCTACGCGAACCTCGGCGCCCGCCGCCCGGACGGGCGGGGCGCGGCGCTCGTGCGGCTCCAGGTCGGGGCGGCCGCCGAGCCGACCGCGGCCGGGGGCGACGGCCCCCACGCGGCGGCCGAGCGCTACATGGAGGAGAAGCGCGCGGCAGAGGCGCGGGCGGTGGCGAGCCTCTGCCGGCGGCTGGTGGACGGCGCGACCGATTTGCTGGACGGACCGGTCAGTCCAGGCGACATCGCGCTCCTCGCCCCCACCAGCACGGGTCTCGAGCACCACGAGCGTGCGCTCGAGGCGCTCGGCCTCGACGTCGCCAGCCAGGCGGGCAAGGGGTTCTACCGACGACAGGAGGTGCAGGACATGGTGGCCCTCACCTGCGCGCTCGCCGACCCCGCCAACACCCTCGCCCTCGGCGCCTTCCTCCACGGCCCGATGGTCGGCGTCACGCTGGAGGAGCTGCTCGACGTCGCCCACGCCCTCGCCGCGGCCGGCGCGGAGCCGCAGCTGAGCCTCCGCACCGACCCCGCCCTCGTGCCCGTCCCGCGCGTCGCCGAGGTCATCGCCGCCCTCGCGCCCCTGTCCGCGGCGCGCGCGACCACCCCGCCCCACGCCCTCCTCGCGGCGGCCTGCGAGGCGCTGGAGCTCAGGGCCACCCTGGTGAACCGCCACCCGCGCAGCGCCGAACGGGCGCTCGCCAACCTCGACCGCTTCCTGCGGGCGGCCAAGGCGTACGAGTCGCGCGGCCTGCAGGCCTACGCCGACGCCACCTGGCGCGCGTGGCTCGACACGGAGACCGCTCCCGAGGGGCAGGTCGACGCCGTGGAGGACGCCGTCACCCTCATCACCATGCACTCGGCCAAGGGCCTCGAGTGGCGCGTCGTCATACCCGTCGGGTCCATGGCAGGCCCGGCCAGGTGGCAGGAACCCTGGTACAGCCGTCACTCCGGCCGGCCTGTCATGAGCCTCCTCGGCCACGCCGGCTCGGACGCCGACGCCCTGCAGGAGGCGGAGCGCGCCGACCGCCGCGCCGAGCGCCTCCGGCTCTGGTACGTGACGGCCACGCGCGCCCGCGACCTCCTGGTCGTCCCGACGTTCGCGTTCGACGCCGCAACGGACGCCTGGTGCGACCTGGTCCCCTGGCAGGAGGTCGTGCCGTGGCGCACCGTGACGGCCACGGAGGCGCCCACGCGCGCTGCGGCCTCCGGCCCCAGCGACCGCGGCCCGACGAGAGACGAGTTCGAGGCGCAATCCGCCGCGGTGGCCCGCGCCGTCAGGCACGTGGAGCGGCGCGCCCCAAGCCGGCGCGACGAACCGCCGGCGGCGTCGGCCGCCGCGACCGACGCCCCCGCACCACCGGCCCTGACGCCGGAGCTCGGCGAGTGGGTCCTGAGCACGCTCGACGCCGACGACGACGCCCTCCCCACCGACCGGCCCGCGGCAGGCACCACGCGCGGCGTGCTGCTTCACAAGCTCATGGAGGAGATCGTGGAGGGCGACACCGCGCCCACGCCGCCAGACCTGACGCGGCGGGCGGAGGAGCTGCTGGCGGCACTCGCCACGGACGACCCCGGCGTGGCGCCCGCCGACGTGGCCGCCATGGCGCACCGCGCCTGGCACGCCCCCGAGGTGCGGGCGTTGAGCGGGAGGCTGTGGGCCGAGGTGCCGGTGGCGGGCGTCGAACGCGATCCGGCTACCGGGGCCGAGGTCGTCTGGAGCGGGGTGGCCGACGCCGTGGCGATCGACGCCGCCGGCCACCCCGAGGCGGTGATCGACTGGAAGTCGGACCGCGCCCCGACGGAACCGACGCTCGCCCGCTACCGGGAGCAGGTCCGCGCCTACCTTCGTCTCACGGGCGCGCCCCTCGGCCTCGTCGTCCTGGCGGCCTCCGGCGAGGTCCTGCGCGTCACGGCCCACTGACGGGCGGTCGGGGTGGCGGCTAGGCAGGCGGGTGCGCCGCGGGGCGCGCCGCGGGGCGGCGCCCGGCCTACACTGGGCGCAGTGCCCCGCCACCTCCTGACGCGACTCTCGGGCGCGGCCGCGACGCTCTTCCTCGCCGCCTTCCTGGCCGTGCCGCTCGCCGTGATCGTCGGCCGCAGCCTCACGCCGGCGCCCGGCGAGGCGTTCGGCGCCGGCTTCCTCGCCGCCCTCGTCGACCAGTACTACCTCGGACGCATCGCCTTCACGCTCCTACAGGCGCTCCTCTCCACCGCGTTGACGGTCGCGCTGGGGCTGCCGACGGCGCTGCTGCTCGCCCGTTACGCCTTCCGCGGCAAGCGCGCGCTGACGGCGGCCTTCACCGTGCCCTTCGTCATGCCGACGGTCGTCGCCGGCATCGGCTTCCTGGCGCTCGTCGGACCGCGCGGCGCGCTGGGAGTCGACCTGCGCGACACCCTCGCCGTCGTCCTGCTGGCGCACGTCTTCTACAACTTCGCGGTCGTGGCGCGAGTGGTGAGCGGCTTCCTCGCCGGGGTGGCGCCGCGCCTCGAGGAGGCCGCGGCCACCCTCGGCGCGACCGAGCGGCGGACGTTGTGGCGCGTCACGCTGCCGCTGGCGCTGCCCGCCACGCTCGCCTCTGCGTTGCTCGTGTTCCTCTTCTGCTTCACGAGCTTCGGCGTCATCGTCATCCTGGCGCCGGCGGCGCGCTTCGCCACCCTGGAGGTCGAGATCTACCGCCTCACCGCCCGCCTCCTCGAGCTCGACGCGGCCGCCGCCCTCGCCCTCGTGCAGCTCGTGCTGATGGTCGGCCTCGGCTTCCTCTACACGCGTCTGCAGGAGCGACTGGCCGTGAGCGTGACACCGGGCGACGCCGCGCGTGCCCCGCGTGGCGGCGCCCGCGCCCTGGTCGGCGTCACGCTGCTCGCCACCGGCGCCCTCGTGCTGGCGCCGCTCGTCGCCCTGGCGGCGCGCTCGTTCGCGGCGCCCGGCGCGGACTGGCCCTCGCTCGGCAACTACGCGCGGCTGCTCGCGCCTTCGACGACCGTCGGCTTCACGGGCCTGTGGCCGGCCCTACGCAACTCGCTGGCGTTCGCGGTCGGCAGCGCCGGCCTCGCGCTGTTCATCGGCTTCCTGTTCGCTCACGCCGTCGCGCGCGGCGGTTGGCGTTGGCTCGATCAGGCCAGCCTACTGCCCCTCGCCACCAGCCCTGTGACGCTGGCGTTCGGCTACCTGCTCACCTACCCCCTCCTCGTCGGCTCCGCCTGGGGCGTGCCGCTCGCGCACGCGCTGCTCGCCTTCCCCTTCGTGACGCGCACCCTCCTACCCGCCTACCGCGCCCAACCGCCCGCGCTGGCCGACGCCGCCGCCACGCTCGGCGCCGGACCCCTGCGCACCCTGCTGCGAGTCGAGCTCCCGCTTCTGGCGCCCGCCACGGCGACGGCGTTCGCCTTCGCCTTCGCCGTGTCGATGGGGGAGTTCGGCGCCACACTGCTCCTGGTGCGCCCCGAGTACGCCACCCTGCCGGTGGCCATCTTCGACCGCCTCGGCAGGCCCGGCGCCGCCAACTACGGCGAGGCCCTCGCGCTCGCCGTCGTGCTCATGGTCATCACGGCCGTCGTGATGCTCGTCCTGCAGCGCCGCGGCCGCGGCGAGTTCTGAAGCGCCTCCTCGGGGCCGGCCGCGAGGGACGCGCCGGTATGATGCAGCGCAGCGTGCCGCCCGCCACCCCCAACCCCGCCCCCGCGCCGTGAACCTGCGCCTCGAGCGACTCACGAAGCGGTTCGGCGCCGTGACCGCCGTCTCGGACGTCAGCCTCGACCTGCCGGCGGGCACCACCCTCGCCCTGCTCGGGCCGAGCGGCTGCGGCAAGAGCACGCTGCTGCGGCTCGTGGCCGGACTCGAGACGCCGGACGGCGGCAGCGTCGCGCTCGGTAGCGAGGACCTCACCAGCGTGGCGCCGGCGAAGCGCGGCTTCGGGATGGTGTTCCAGGACTTCGCCCTCTTCCCTCACCTCGACGTGGCCGCCAACGTGGCGTTCGGCCTGGTGGAGGGGCGCGTGCCGGAGCCGGGGCGCAGCGCGCGCGTGGCTGAGCTGTTGGCGTTGGTCGGCCTGACCGGACTGGAGCGGCGTCGCGTCCACCAGCTGAGCGGCGGCCAGCAGCAACGGGTCGCGTTGGCGCGCGCGCTGGCGCCGACCCCCCGCCTGCTCCTCCTCGACGAGCCCCTCTCCGACCTGGACGCTCGCCTGCGCGAGCTCCTGAAGCTCGAGCTAAGGACCATCCTGGCGGGCTCCCCCGCCGGCGCCATCTACGTCACCCACGACCAGGTGGAGGCGTTCACTGTCGCCGACCGCGTGGCGCTCATGCGGGGCGGCGCGCTCGTGCAGGTCGGCCCGGGCGAGGAGCTGCTCGAGGCGCCGGCGGACGCGTGGGCCGCGAGGTTCCTTGGCCACGAGAACGTCTTCGAGGGCGCCGCGGGGGCACGGCTGCCCGTGAGCGCGCCGCCGGGGGGCGCCGTGCTACTGCGCGCCGACCGCACCCGGCTCGTGGCGCCGGACGCCGGCGGCGTCACGGCCACCGTGACCGCGGCGGGGCGCGAGGGACTGGCCTGGCGCCTCGTCCTGAGCGCGGGCGCGTGGGGGGTGCAGGTCGTGTGGCGCGGTCACGACCGCGAGCTGCCGGAGCGGCCCACGCCCGGCACGACGTTCGGCCTCGTGACGCCGCCCGACTCGTGGCGCGCGCTGGCCGGCACTGGGAGGACGGACGATGTCTGAGGCGCGTGCGCGCACCGCCCTGATCCTGGCGGGCGGCACCCTGCCGCTCCCCCACCTGTGGCCCCTGGCCCTCGCCGGCGCGGACCTGATCGTCGCCGCCGACGGCGGCCTGGCTCACGCCCGCGTGCTCGGCGTCACCCCGGACCTGATCGTGGGCGACCTCGACAGCGTCGAGGAGCGCGACCTGCGCCGGCACGCGACGGTGGCGGTGGAGCGCCACCCGGTGGCGAAGAACGAGCTCGACCTGGAGCTGGCGCTTGGCGCCGCCTGGGCGCGCGGCGCTGAGCGCGCCACGGTGGTGGGAGCGTTCGGGTCGCGCCTCGACCAGAGCTTTGGCGCGTTGTTGATAGCCGGCCGCCTGGCGGCCGCTGGGCGCGAGGTGACGCTGCTCGCCGGCCCTCACGAGGCGCGGCCCGTGGCGGCGGGGGGCGCGACCACCCGCGACCTGCCCGAGGGGACCACGGTGAGCCTGCTGGCGCTCACGGAGGACTGCAACGTGACCACCACCGGCGTGCGCTACCCGTTGAGCGCGGCTTCGTTGCCGTTGGGCAGCGGCCTCGGGGTCTCGAACGTCGCCGTCGGGGGCGCCGTCACGCTGGAGGTGCACGCCGGGGTGGTGACGCTCCTCGTGGAACACGCCGCGACCGACCCGCGGGAGGCCATCTGGGGGGCGCAGCGGGGGCGCATCGGGGCGGCCCTGGCGGCGGCCGATCCCGACCTGGCCGACCTGGTCGAGCGCGTCGCCTACGCGGAGGTGTTCGCTCGCGGCGGGCTCGACCTGGCGACCCGCGAGCTGCTCGCGGTGGCGCTGCTCACGGGGGCGGGGGCCGTGACCGAACTGCCCACCCACCTGCGGGGCGCGCTCCGCGTGGGCGCGAGCGAGAGGCAGCTGCGCGAGACCATCATCCACGCGGCGATGTTCGTGGGCTTCCCGAAGTCCCTCGCGGCCATGCGGGCGTTACAGGCTTTCCTGGCGGGGGCCGGCGGAGCCGCCGCGACCGGGCCCGACGACGGCTGACCGCCCCCCTGGCCTCGCTCCCGACAGGGTCAGTTCGGACGGTGCTCGGGTGCCTCGATGCCGGCCCGGTAGACGATGCCGGCGAGCACGCCACCCAGGACGGGGCCCAGCCAGTAGATCCAGAACTGGCCGAGGAAGGCGCCGCCGGCGAGAAGCGCCGGGCCGAGGTGCCGCGCCGGGTTCAGGGCCGCGCCCGTGATGGGGCCGGCCACCAGCACTCCCATCGTGACCGACAGCCCGATGAGCAGGCCGCCAAGCTTCGGCGCGCGCTTGTCGACCGCCGTGCCGAGGACCGTGAACACGAGGAAGAAGGTCAGGACGGCCTCGAGGAGTATGGCGGAGCCCACGCTCACTCCGGCCGCCAGGGTGGGGGTGCCGGTGCCCGCCACCGCCGTCTGGTCCGGCAGGCCGAGCTTGATCAGCACGGCAGCGACGAACGCGCCGGCCACCTGGGCAAGCAGGTAACCGACGACGCCGGCGGTGGGGAACTTGCCGGCTGCCCACAGGCCGATGGTGACGGCCGGGTTGAGGTGGCCGCCGCTCACGGCCATGACCGCGGTGATCATGATGGCGAGCGCGAGGCCGTGCGCGAGCGCCACGCCGACGAGGTCGGCGCCGATGGCGATGGCACCGACGCCCGCGAAGATGAGGGTGAAGGTGCCGACGAACTCGGCGACGAGTGCTTTCGTGTTCATGCCGGATCCTCTCTCATGTGAGTCTCACAAGATGTTAACCACAGCTTCGCGCTCCCGTGGCGGGGAGCCCGCCCGTATACTCGCGAGGTGAACCTCGAGCAGATCCACGCCAGGTTGGCCGCCTTGGCGCTGCCGCCAGGGGAGTTCGTCCTCCACTCCAGCGCCTCTCTGGTCCTGCGGGGCATCCTGCCCGAGGCGGTGGACCTCGACATCGTGGCGCGCGGACCGGCGTGGTCGCGGGCGCTGGAGCTCGTCGCGGCGACCGCGGCCACCCTCGACCGCGGCAGGCAGGACCTGCGGGTGAAGGTCGGCGACGACGTCGAGATCTACGACGGTTGGCTCGGCGAGCCGGCCGCCGCCGTGGTGGCGCGCGCCGAGGTCGTCGCAGGCGTGCCGTGCGCGCCCCTCGCCGACGTGATCGCGATGAAGGAGCGGCTCGACCGACCCAAGGACCGGCGGCACCTGGCACTGATCCGCGCCCACCTCCAGGAACGCGGAGGCCGCCTTGACGCGTCCTAGCGCGCTTGCTAAGCTTCCGCGCATGCCTGACGCCCTCCACAGGAGCACAGCGACCGATCCGGGTCCTGCTCGCCTCGGGGCGTAGGCGTCTGCGCGGACCGCGTACCGACCCCCGAGGCTCGCCTCGGGGGTCGTTCGTTAGTGGCGGGGCGGGGGCATGCAGTTGGGGTACCGGCCGAGGAGGCAGGCGATGACGAACGGCAGGCAAGCGGCAGGCGGGGTGGAGACGGCGGGAGGGCGCGTGTTGGTGCGCGACCTGGCCGCTCACGAGGGTCGGCCGGTGCGTCTCGTGGGGTGGATCCTCACGCGCCGCGACCTCGGCGGGATCCGCTTCCTCGTCCTGCGCGACCGCACCGGCGTGGTGCAGTGCGTGCTGGAGGGCATCGAGGTGCCGCTGCACGAGAGCTGCGTCCGGCTCATCGGCACGGTCGTGCCGCACGCCAAGGCGCCGGGCGGCCTCGAGGTGCGGGTCACCGACCTCGAGGTGATCAGCGCGGCCACCGAGCCGCCCCCGGTCGAGCTCGCCAAGGAGGAGTGGCACGCCAACCCGGAGACGCTGCTGCAGTACCGGCACGTCACCGTGCGCAGCCCCAGGGCGCGGGCGCTCCTCAAGGTGCAGGCCGAGCTCGTGCGCCGCTTCCGCGCCTACCTCGACGACGCCGGCTTCACGGAGATCTTCACGCCCAAGCTCGTCTCGGCGGGGGCCGAGGGGGGCGCCAACCTGTTCGAGGTCGACTACTACGGGAGGCGCGCCTACCTCGCGCAGTCGCCGCAGCTCTACAAGCAGATCATGGTGGGCGTGTTCGAGCGCGTGTACGAGACGGCGCCCGTCTACCGCGCGGAGAAGAGCCACACGCACCGCCACCTCTCGGAATACCTGTCGCTCGACGTCGAGTTCGGCTTCATCGACGACGAGTCCGACGTCATGGACCTGGAGGAGGCGCTGCTGAAGAGCATGCTCACCGGCGTGGCCGAGACCTGCGGCGCCGAGCTGGCGGCGTTCGGCGCCGAGCTGCCGGACGTCACCGTCCCGTTCCCCCGCATCGAGCTGCTGGCGGCGCGCGAACTGGTGGCCGAGCGGTACGGGCACGCGACGGGCGGCAAGGACCTCGACCCGGAGGCCGAACGCCTGGTGGGGCGCTGGGCCAAGGAGGAGCACGGCGCGGACTTCGTGTTCGTCACGCGCTACCCGCAGGCCGCCCGCCCGTTCTACACCTACCCGCTGGAAGGCGGCCTGACGCGCGGGCTGGACCTGCTCTTCCGGGGAGTCGAGATCACGTCGGGCGGGCAGCGCGTCCACCGGCCGGAGGTCCTCGTCGAGGAGCTGCGCAAGCGCAACATGGACGTCGCCGCGTTCGCGGATTACCTCGAGGTGTTCAAGCACGGCATGCCGCCACACGGCGGCTTCGCCATCGGGGCCGAGCGGCTCACGGCGCTCCTGCTCGGGGTACACAACGTGCGCTTCGCTCGCGCCTTCCCGCGCGACGCCCAGAGGCTCACGCCCTGAACGGCGCCGCGGCGGGGACCGCTTCCCGAGTGGACCCGACCTGGGCCACGTGACGCCACCGCCGCTCCCTTTGATGGCCGATTGACGCCCTTCTGCTAGCCTGGTCGCAGCAACGAAGCCGCGTCGCGCCGTGCAACCACGGCGGCGAGAAGGAGATCAGCATGCCGCGTAGAACCTTGCTCCCTCTACTCCTGGCCGGGCTCGTCGCCCTGAGCGCCTGCGCCCCCACCACCGAGGCGACCCAGCCGGCCGCCTGCGTCTCCGACCCGATCCCGACGGTGGCCGTGGTCGACTTCCAGAACACCTCGAGCCAGGGTGGCGGCGTGAGCGTGGTGGGCGTCGAGGACGCCGCCACCGCGCGCCTCATCACGCTCCTCAAGGAGTCTGGCTGCTACGTGGTGGTCGAGCGCAGCGAGCTGTTGACGATCATGGAGAAGCAGGGGCTCGAGTCGCTCGACCCGGTGGCGTTGGCGAAGGCCGCGGGTGCAGGCTACGTGGTCACCGGCACCGTCACGCGCGCCACGGTGGCGCGCCCCGGCGGCAGCCTGTTCGGCGTGACGCTCGGCCAGACCAAGGCGCAGATCGAGGTCGACGTGCGGGCCACCGACATCATCACGGGCGAGGTCGTCGTCTCGAAGAAGGGCGCCGGCGAGGCGAGCAGCCCGAACGTCAACATCAGCAACGTCCCCGTGGCGGGCACGGTCAGCTACGACGACCCGACGGTCGGACCGCTGTTCGCGGAGGCCGCCAACGCGGCCGTCAACCAGGTGGTGGCCGCGCTGCGCGCCAAGTTCTGAGCCGCCCACACCGTTGCTTCCACGAGGACGGGGCCCCGCGCTGCGGGTGGGGCCCCGTCCTCGTCCAGTAGGCGTCGCGCCTTGTTCCCGCTCCCGGCGCACCTCCCTCACGAGGTCTCCCGTCCGCGCCGCTGCGGGTCAGGACGCCGTCATCAGGTCCACCACGCCCGCCGCGAGCAGCGCGACGGCCACCTCGAGGCCGCGCTCGTCCACGTCGAAGCGCGGGTGGTGGTGCGCCCAGGCGGTGTCGGGCCCGGAGCTGGTGCCGACGAAGAAGTAGCAGCCGCGCGCCTGCGCCAGCCAGAGGGCCATGTCGTCGCCGCCCATGATGGGGACCTGCACGCTCACGTTCTCCTCCCCTACGACGCCCGCCGCGACCTGGCGGAACCGCGCCACCGACTCCGCGTCGTTGACGACCGCCGGCGTCCCCTCGAACCACTCCGCCCGCAGGCTGCAGCGTGCCAGCGACGCCGCCCCCTCGCTCACCGCGAGGATGCGCTCGCGCAGCCGCGCCCTGGTGCCCTCGTCGAAGGTCCTGAGGGTGCCCTTCAGCTCGACCTCCTCCGGGATGATGTTGTAGGCAGTGCCCCCGTGGATGCTCGTCACGCTGATCACGCTCTGGTCGATGGGGTCGGTCTCGCGGCTGACGAGCGTCTGCAGCGCCCCCACCAGCTGCGCGGCGGCCACGATGGGGTCGATGCAGAGCTGCGGGTAGGCGGCGTGCCCGCCCCGCCCGGCGACCACCAACCGGAAGGAGTCGGTCGCGGCCATCGCCGGCCCCTCGCGCACGGCGACCGTGCCGAGGTCGTGGCTGCTCGAGAGGTGCAGACCGATGACCTCGTCGACGCGCAGCCCGTCGAGCGCGCCGTCGTCGAGCATGGCCCGCGCGCCCCGCACGACCTCCTCGGCGGGCTGGAACACGAACACCGCCCTGCCGCCAAGCGAGTCCGCGCGCGCCAGCACGATCTCGACGACGCTCAGGAGCACGGCCACGTGGCCGTCGTGCCCGCAGGCGTGCATCTTCCCCTCGTTGGTCGAGCGGTAGTCCGTCGCGTTCTCCTCGGCGACGGGCAGGGCGTCCATGTCGGCGCGCACCAGCACCGTGCGGCCCGGCCTGCCGGTGTCGAACACCGCGACCACGCCGGTGCCGCCGACGCCCGTGCGCGGCTGCAACCCGAGTTCCCGGAGCCGCGCGCCTATCACCCCCATGGTGCGGTGCTCCTCGAACGCCAGCTCCGGGTGGCGGTGGAGGTCGCGGCGCACTGCGACGGTGCGCTCCTGCAGGGCTCGGGCCTGGTCGACGATGCTGGGCATGGGGCTCTCCTCGTGCGGATGCGCGCGCCGGGCTACCTACCGGGCGTGGCGCCGTCCCCCAAGCCTACCCTTCCGTGCCGGGCACCGCCCCCAAGGGCGGTTCGGGCGCCTCGCCCGGCGTCGCCTCCACCGGTGGCACCCCGGGTGTCGGCGTGGGCGTCACCGCGGGCGCCGCCTCCGGCGTGGGCGTCACCGCAGCCCGCGCCACCGGCGCGACGGCCGCGGCGGCCTTCTGACCGAGCTCGCGGAACTTGTCGCTCGCGCCCTCGAGCTTGCTCACCCACTCTGGGTTGGGCGTCATCCCGGCGGTGGTGCGGTGGTAGGCCAGCAGAGTCGCGGCCAGGGCCACCGCGTCCGACAGCGCGAGCTTGAGCATCCAGGCCCCGATGAGGGCGCCGATCCCGAGAGCGGGAGCGAGGGCTGGTGCCACCGCCGCGACGGCGAGCGCCGGCAACCCGAGCAGCAAGAGGAAGAGCACGAACTCGAGGTAGCCGAGGAGGGCGAGCACGACGGCGTTGGCGAGGATCGGTTGCCACGCCTGGGCGTACAGCACCACGCCCTCGCGCGCGACCGCCCAGACGTTCTGCTCGCGCTTCGCGTAGGCGCGCGACAGCACCGCCTCGTCGACGTAGGTCGTGCTGAGGACGGCAACGCGCTCCAGGAACTTGCCGAGCGAGTCGACGCCGGGCAGAGGCAGGATCGACGTGATGCGCGTGAACGTGCGCACCACGAACTTCACGACGCCGCCCACCAGCAGCCCGACGCCGAAGAGGATGGACGTGGCGGCGAACCTGCTGACCACCTGCTCCCGGCCGTAGGCCAGCTGGCCCGTGGCCGGCCCCGAGCCCGTCGTGATGAACTCCGTCAGGACGGCGGTGTGGGCGGCCCTGAGCAGGTGGAACCAGTAGCGCCCGGCGAGCTCGACCAGCCAGAACGCCCCGCCCAGCGCCACGAGCACGAGTATCACGCCCAACGGCGCCCACAGTTTGGCGAGCAACCAACCGATGCCGCCGAAGAGGGCGGCGTACAGCCCGAGGGCGAGGCCGAGCACCAGGTAGCTGCCGAGCCTCACCCACACGATCGGCAGTGTCTTCATGACGAGCCCGATGGCCTCGCCAAGGTAGATCTTCGGCATGGTCAGGTCCCTTCCCGCAACGTGATCACGCCGCGATGCTAGGCGGCGGGGCGTCAACGCGCCGTCAACGCCCCGCCCGGCCGCGCGCCGGCCTCAGCGCGAGGACAGCGTGAGCGCCACCGCCTTCTCGCCGGGCACCCGCACGGCGCGGAACTCCTCGACCGGAGCGGTGAGGACGCGCACGTCGTACACGCCCATCGCCAGCTCCAGCGGCTCGCCCCCCACCCGGCCCCGCGCGACAAGCTCGTCGGTCCCCGCGACGTACACCTCGAACGCCGGGTTCAGTGCCTCGGCGACCGCCGCCGCCAACGCCTCGTACGAGGCCACGTCGACGTAGCTCGCGCCGACGTCTGCAGCCAGGCGCTCGAACACCGCCAACGCCTCGGGCTCCAGTCCGAGCGAGACGATCGCCAGGTCGAGGGGGCCGCGCTTGCGCGCCTCGCGCACCGCCTCGGCGGGGTCGCCGCCGCAGGATTCCTCGCCGTCCGTGATGAGGATGACGGTGCGGGCGCCGGCCGCGGCGGCGAGGTCGTCGGGCACGTTCAGGAGCGAGTCGGCGATGGGGGTCTGCGACAGGAGCTTCGGCGCGATCGCCTCGACGGCGGCCATCGCCTCGGCGCGGTCGAGGGGGCCGAAGGGCACGTCGAGGCGCGACTCGCACGAGGTGGGCGTGATGTGTCCGAAGGCGCGCAGGGCGAAGGGCGTGCCCTCGGGCAACACCTCGCCCACGAGCTCCGCGAGGGTGCGCTTGGCGGCGGTGATGCGCTGCTCGCCGCTCGGCAGCTCGCGCCCCATGGAGCCGGAGGCGTCGAAGACGATCTCCACCGCGGCGGGCGCGGCGCCTGGCGCCTGACGCACCACCAGGCTGCCCGGCCCGGGGAGCGCCGCGGCCGCGGTCGTGAGCTCGAGGGTGTAGCGCTTGGGACGCCGCAGCAGGCACGAGGCGCGCGCGAAGCCGACGTCGAACTCGCCCACGCCCGCTGCGAGCGAGTAGACCCCGCCGTTGACGTCGGCCCAATCCTGCATGAGGTCCTGCGCGTAGTCGGTGCCGCCCGAGCTTATCTCGAACGTGAAGACGCGCGGCCTGACCGCATCGAACGCCTGCCACAACTCGGGCGTGAGGACGCCCCCGTCCGACTCGGCGTCGGTCATCAGCAAGATGGCGCGGGTGCCGTCGCGATCGGCCAGCGCCACCGTGGCCGCCAACAGGGCCGCCTCTGAGTTGCTCGAGTCCGCCTCGCGATCGAACTCCGTGATGGCGCGCTGCACCCGCGCGGGGTCGGTCGACCAGTAGGGCATGAGCCAGCGGGGCCGCGGACTGTCGAAGGCGAGGAGCTGCGCGGCCTCGCGCTCGCCGTTCAGGCCGGTCGCGAAGGCGGCCAGGGAGTTGTAGGTGATCGCCTGGTATGAGCTGACGGAGCCGCTCGTGTCCCAGCTGAAGACGACGCTGCGCTTGGGCTCGAACAGGTGCAGGTAGTAGTCGCCGGGCGCGGCGTAGAGGGTGAGCACCAGGCCGTCGCCGTCCGCCCTGACGTCGTAGCCGACGGGCGCGCCGGCAGCGTCGACGAGCTCGTGATCGAAGGCGATCGTCGGGTCGCCTCCGAGCGCCAGTTCCAGGTAGTTGTGGCCCGCGGGGATGCTCAGGCGGTACCAGTCCTCGTCGACGGCCACCTCGACCGTCCCGGCGACGGTCTGGCCCGGCGCGAGCTGGGTGGCGGTGGCGGGAGAGTCGTTGCCGGAACCGTCGGCGACGGCGGGGGCGTCGGTGCCGGTCATGTACTCGTAGGTCGCCGCGCGCCGCGCTGTGCCCCACTCCGCCAACGCGGAGCGGTACGACTCGTCCGCGACGCGCTCGTAGGCGGCCACGGCGTCGGGCGCGTAGTAGTGGCGCCCGGGCGTACCCTCGGCGTCGACCACCTTGGGCGCGGTGAAGCGCAGGAAGCGCGCCCACGTCGGGGCGTCTAGCCGCAAGGTGGCCGTGCCGTCGGCGTCGCGCTCCAGGCGCCAGTCGGCGAGCGGCTCCCACGGCCCGGCGCCGCCGCCGAGGCTCACCTCGACGGTCACCGCGGGGAACAGGGCGCCGGGCTCCTGCAGCGCCGCCGGCCCGTCCGTCCAGGTGAGGCGCGTCACCTGCGCCGCCCGGTTGTCGTGGAACCCGACGACGAAGCTGAAGGCCTCGTGGTCCCTCAGGTCGAGTCGGACGGGCCGACGGTCGCTCCGTTCGAGCACGTCGCCGGAGCCGAGGTACGGCTCCGAGCGCACCACGTGACCCCCATGTTCGGGGGCCGCGAGGTTCAGCTCGCCGGGCGTCCAGGGGTCGGCCGCGATGAGCTTCCACTCGCCCACGTAACCGTACCTGCCGTCTAGGCCGCTCTCGAACACCAGGCGCGCGTAACGCGCTACGACCGGCGCCTCGAACAGGAAGGCGCGCTCGCGGGGTGCCGCGCCCAGGCGACCGGTGAAGGCGGTGGTGAACGTCTCGCCGTCGAGCGAGGTCTCGATCCTGAACCCGTCGAGGCGGTCGGACCGCCTGCCGTCCGAGCGCGGGTCGAGCGTGGTGCCGACGAGGGTGACCGGCGCGTCGCCCGCCAGCTTGAAGGTGGCGGAGTGGTCGGCGTCGACGTAACCGCCGTACGAGGGTCCCACGCGCCCGTCGATGAGCGCCAGGTCGCGCCCCTCCCGGCCCGACTCCCCGTGAATTCCCGCCCCGAAGCCCCGTCCGAGCACGTCGAAGTGACCGAGGAGCGGTCGCGGGAGCGGCCAGTACGGGAACGCGCCCACCGGCGGCGCCTCGCAGGTGAGGACCGCCTCCATCGCGGCCACGTCGACGCCGCCCGGCCCGCCGGCGGCGACCTCGACGCGAAGCGGCAGGTCGTCGCGCATGTCAGCGGGCACGAGCACCTCGACGGGCACCTCGCGCGTCTCGCCCGGCTGGAGCGTCACCTCGGCGGGGTGGCGCAACTCCACGGCCGCGTTGCTGCTGGCCGCCTCGACGGCCACGGTCCGGGCCGTGGGAGCGCGGTTCTCGACACGCGCCGTCAGTGTCAGCGCCTGCCCCTCGTGCCAGTAGGCCGCCAGCTCCGCGCCAGACGGCTCGAGGGTGACCGCCACGTCGCCGTCCACGCGTGGCGACAGGAGTTGGGCCGGGTCGGGCTCGGCCGCGAAGGCCAGGCGCGCCTGGTAGGGCGAGCGGCCACTGAGTCGCAGGTAGACCTGCTCGCCGGCGGGGAGCTCGGCCTGCCAGGGGGCGCCGCCCAACGCGTCGCCCCGGGCGGTGAAAGCGAAGCGCTCCCGCTCGCTGAGAAGCTCCGCCGCGACGGCGCGCTCGTCGAGCGCGCCGCTCAAGGTCAACGTCATGGTGGTCGCCGCCGGGAAGACGGGGAGGCGGTAGTAGTCGTAGTCGCCGCCGTACTCCCCCACGTGCCCGTCCCAGGCCAACTCGGCGGGGAGCGTCGCTGCCGTGGCCATGCTGTCGTTCGGTTCCGCGTCCACCGCGGGCTGAAGGCGTCCGAGAAGGGTAAGGCGCAGCTGGTAGTAACCGCTCGACTCGACCTCGGGCGCGCGCAGGAAGAAGCCGTGGTCGCCGGCGTGGAAGTAGCGCTCTAGCCTGACCGTGCCCTCGGGCGTGAGGGTCGGGAACTCGACCCAGCCCCGTTCGGCAAGGCGGATCGGGATGGGCGCCCCGCCGCTGGGCGGCACCACCTCGAGCCTCACGTACTGGTCGTCGTCGAGGAAGAAGCGGTAGTAGTCGTCGCTGCCGCCGGAGAGGCGCCCCACGTAGACGTGGCCGGGAACGACCTTCATGGCGCGGCTCTCGTCGTCGTTCGGTTCGAGTTCGAGGCGCCCCGGCGGCGGGGGCGGCCCCGCCTCGAGGGGCGCGTCCTCGAGCGCCGCCGCGGCGGCGGCCGGGTCTTGCTCCGGCGCGCCGGCGGCGGCGGGCAGGATCGGCTCGTCAGGTGCGGGCGCCCCCTCCGCCTCGCCCGCCAGGACGGCCTCGCCCAGGTCGAGGAGCTTGAGTCCGTACTCGCCCTCCGACCCCGTCACCCGCAGGTAGTTGGCGCCGGGGAGGAGCACGATGTCGTCCAGCCTGAGGCGTTGCGACCCGCGCACGCTCGTGACCTCGCCGCCGGCGGCGTCGACCAGCGCCAGGCCGGTCACACCGGGACCCACCAGCTGCGCCCGGTAGCGGCGCGGGGCGTCCTCGACCTGCACGAGGTAGTGATCGACGTCGGCGACCTCGAGCCGACCGCGCACCTGGCCGCTCTGCGGCAGCGGGGCGGCGCCGCGCGGTTGGTCGTTGGGTTCGATCTCGCCGCCGGACGGCGCGGCGCTCGGCGCCAAGGCGAGGCGGTAGGCGGCTCCCTCCGCCCCCCACACGTCGAGCCTGTAGACGCCCGCCGCCAACAGGAGCCCGCGCCGCGAGGCGCCGCGCCCCCTCAGCAGCTCGCCACCGGCCTCGTCGACCAACGTGAGCGCGAAGGAGAGGTCAGCCGCCGAGTCGTAGTCGAGGTCGTAGTACCCGGCGGACTCGGGGGTCACCTCCACGCGGAACAGGTCGACGCCCTGGAGGACGCCGCGCATCTCGGT
Organism: Trueperaceae bacterium; assembly: GCA_019454765.1. Taxonomy (NCBI): domain Bacteria; kingdom Thermotogati; phylum Deinococcota; class Deinococci; order Trueperales; family Trueperaceae; species Trueperaceae bacterium. The sequence goes on from JACFNR010000029.1 coordinate 26,612, forward strand.
GCCCGGCGGGAAGTGGGTGGCGGACTCCCAGTGGTCGTTCGGTTCCACGGCCACCCCGTCGCCCCGCACCCCTTGCGACGCGAGGCGCAAGCGCACCATGCCGCTGGCGCCGTCCACGCGCACCGCGTACTCGCCGGCCGCGAGCCCGAGGCCCGAGAAGCTCACCCTTCCGCCGGCGCCGACGTCGCCCTGCACCACCACCCCGCCCGGGCCCTCCAGCACGAGCCGCGGCGTCGAGCCCAAGGCCGCCCACAGCTCGAGGCCCCAGACGCGCCCGGCCGCCGCCGCGTCGAGCGTGAAGGCGTGCCGCAGCTCGCCGGTCACGCCGCCGTAGAAACCGAACGCGCCCTCGCTCCCCTCGGGCAGCGAATCACGGTAACGGTCGCCCTCGTCGCCGTAGTAGAGGGAGCCGACGGGTTCGGCGCTCACCACGTACTCGCCGCCGGCACCGGCGGCGCTGACCCCCAGGTAGTAGCTGCCGGGCCCAACCAGGAACTGGCGGGAGCGCGCGCTCGCCCCGCCCTGGGTGGAGACGGCCAGGAGCTCATCGGCCGCCGTCACCGCGACCCCGTCGTCGGCGAAGGTCACCGCGAACAGCTGCGCGGCGGTGAGGTCCGCTGCCGGCCCCTCGACCTGCAAGACCCAGCGGTAGGTGGCGTCGGTCTCCGACACGTCCCACCGGAACATGTCGGGATCGTCGGCGCTGACGGTGCCGACGAAACAGACGCTCGTGGCTTCGTCGGAGCGCGCCGGTTGGACGCCGGCGCCCGAGGCTCCCGACCTCGTGGCCGTCGCGGGCGTACCGTTCGGTTCCACCTCGAGCGTGCACTGCTGCGCCGCGGCGAACCCGCTCGCCGCCAAGACCGCCAGGCACGTCACCCACCAGCGCCGCCGCGCCAACCGCGCGCGCCGCGCCCCGCCAGCGAAAGCCACCACTACCGGCATCGTCCGCTCCTTCCCAACAGGGTTCCCGACTAGGTTACCGTCACGCGCCCCGGGCCGCACGCCGCCCGCGGGGTGACCAAGGCGCTACGCCAGGACCGCGGGGCGGTCGGCGCCGCGCCCGCTGCCGTCACTCCTCCGGCAGTTCGGTCCGCCACTCGCCCTCGTCCGCCGCGCCGTCGTCGAGCGCCACCAGGTAGTCGATCAGGGCCTCGGTCGCCTCGAACTCGTGGAGGGTGCCGTCGGTCACGTCGCGCAGCGCCGCGCGCCAGGTGGGGCCCTCGCCCGGCTCGCGCCAGACCTTCAGTAGGAACCTGCGGCTGCGGTCGCCCACGACCCTCCTTCGCTCCGCCGCGACCGTCACGCGCCTCGCTCGGCGCGAACCAGTGGCGCAGAGTCACGGCTGCAAGGAGGTTAGGCGACCCGGTGTCAACGGGGCGTCAAAGGCCCTCCCTCGGAGGCGGCAACCAGGCGGCCGGCGTCCGCAGCAGCGCCTCCGCCAGCCGGCGCGGCAGGCCCGCGCCCTGCTCCCGCAGCTCCTCGAGCACGTCTTCCGCCACGCCGGCCGTGGGCGTCGGCGCCCCTCCCCCACCGGCTTCGACGGCTCGCCACCGCGGGCCGCCCGCCAGGACCGAGGCCAGGTAACGCGCCTTCGGTCGCTCGACGATGCGTACGACAGGCCCCGGTGGGGCCGCGCCGGCCGGGCCGGGCGGGACCAGCCCCGCCGCGACGGTGCGCGCCCGCGCCGCCATGGCCTCCGCCCTCACGGCCTCGTCCGCCTCCGCCAGGAGGCCGAGCCGCATCGTGGCGACGTCGCGCACCAGCCGCTGGTGGGCGCTCTTGAGCCCCGCTTCGGGGACGCTCGCCAACTGGGCGAGCCCGAACGACAGTTCTTGCGTCCAGAGCGCCAGCTCCAGGCGGAGCCACGGCGCCACGTCCGTCAGGCGCGCCGTCTCGAGGTCCGCGATGGCGCGCGCGGTCTCGGGCGCGGATGTCGGGTCGCGCCGAGCCCGCACGGTGGCCAGTTGGGCGTGGAGGCCGCGGCGCTTGCGCTCGTCGCCGACCTCCTCCGCCAGCAGCAACGCTGTCGTCAGGGCGGCCTCCGCTCCGGCCAGGTCGCCACACAGCCGCATGATCTCGCCGCGCTGCTCCGCCACCCGCATGGCCAGGCGCCTGTCGGCCAGCTCGTCGACCAGCTCCTCGACCTCGGCGTTCGTGTTCCAGGCCGGGCCGAGCTGCCCCTGGCGCGCGTACACGACGGCGAGGTTGACGAGCATCTCGGCCTCGCGCGCCGCCGCGCCGCGCCGGCGCGCGAGCACCATCCCCTCCTTGAAGTACCGTTCCGCCCGCGGGTAGTCGCCGAACCTCTCGGCGCTGGCCGCGACGTTGTTGAGGGTGGCGCTGACGTCGAGGTGGCGCGAGTTGCGCCGCGCCAGCGTGAGCGCCTGGTCGAAGTGGTGGTAAGACTCCCCCAGCCGCCCGCGCAGGGCGTTGATGCTCCCCAGGTTGTTGTGCGCGCGGTAGCGCTCGACCTCGGACCCGCTCACGAGGCACGAGGCGAACGCCGCCTCCGCCCCATCGAGGTCGCCGGCGTAGAAGTGGGCCGCGCCCAGGGCGTTGCGCGCTCGCGCCACCAGCGTGTCGTCGGCGATCCGCAGGGCGATCTCGAGCGCCACCAGGGCCGACTCGAGGGCCTCCCCGACCTGGGAGCGCGCCAGCAGTAGCCGCGCGCGCCTGACGTTCGCCTCGGCCAACGCCACGTCGCTCTGCAGCTCCCAGGCGAGTCGCTCCGCCTCCTGCAGTAGCGCCTCCTGCGCCGCCAGGTCTGCGTCCTGCGCGGCAACGCCCTCGAGCTGGAAGAGGGCGTCGAGGCGGAGGCGCGGCTCCTCGGCCGCCGCCCACAGGGTCAGGTAGAGCAGGTCGGAGGCGGCGTCGGCCTGGCCGCGCTCGAGCGCCGCTCGCGCGGCGCCGAACGCGCGCCGCGCCGCCTCCGCGAGCTCCCCGACAGCCAGGAGGTGCCTGGCGAGCACACCCTGGTCGGCCTCGGGGTCGTCGCGCATGACCGCCACGCTGCGCTCGTGCAGTAGCCGCTTGAGCGGTGCGGGGACGCCCGCCAGCACCGGGCCGACCAGGTCGGGCGCGAGCCGCAGGTCGGCGTCGACGAGGCCGCGGTCGGCGAGGCGCGCCAGGTCGGCGGTCAGCTCGAACGCCGGCCGCTCGAGCACGCGGGCGAGCCCGTCGACGCGCAACCCACCCCGCGCCAGCGCCAGGGCCCGAAGGGTGCGCAGCTCCTGCTCGTCGAGGCTCGCCAGGGCCGGGCGCGCCGAGAGCGGCTCGCGCCGCTCGATCCGCGACGCCAACCGCGCCGTCTCGGCGCTCGGCCGGCTACCCAGCTCGGTCTCGAGCCGCGCGCTGAAGGTCGCGTAGCTCGCCAGCGCGCGCTCCGGGTCGCCGGCGAGGTAGGCGAGGCGCATGACGGCGCGCTGGGCCTCCTCGCCGTACGGCTCGAGCTCCTGGGCGCGCAGCGCCAACGCCAGCGCCTCGCGCGGGTGGCCCTCGCCCTCGAGCTCGGCGGCCTTGGCGGCGTAGGCGCGTGCGGCGGCCGCGGCGCACCGCTCGCGCTCGTGAGCGAGCCACTCCAGGTACGGCTCTGGCAGGCGGTCGCCGAACCCCGCCATGAACTCGTTGCCTTCCAGCCGTTCGGCGAGGGCCGGCAACTCCTCCCGCGCCGCGGCCGTCAGCTCCACGACGTCGACTACGGCGAGGACGTTGACGGTTGCGGCGCCTGCGTCGAGCCACTCCTCCGCCCCCGGCAGCGACCGCAACGTGTATAGCGCCTGGCGCACGTTGGCCAGGCGCCCCGGCCCCCACAGGAGCGCGGCGAGCTCCTCGCGCGAGCTCGGGCCCGGCGCGGCGGCCAAGTACGCCAGCAGCGCCACGGACTTCTGCGAGGTCGGCTCCACCGCCACGCCCCGGTGAGCGAACCGGACCTCCCCCCAGAGCCGCGCTTCGAGTGGCCGGCGACCATCGACGGGATCCTTATCGCTCAACCAGGCACCCTGGCGGGAGCCGCGAAGAGCGGCGCGTCGCGCAGGCCTCTCAGCACGACGTGGCACGAACGGCAGCGTGGTTCGTAGCTCTCGGCGGCTCCCACCAAGACCGTGGGGTCGTCGAAGTGCGCGGGTCGGCCCTGGATCAAGCGCTGGGTGCGAGTGGCCGCCAGGCCGCAGCGGCAGATCGCCGTGAGCTTCTCGACCACCTCCGCCCGGGCGATCAGCTGAGGCATCGGTCCGAACGGCTCGCCCCTGAAGTCCATGTCGAGGCCCGCGACGATCACGCGCTTGCCCGCGTCCGCCAGCCGCTCCACCACGGCCACGATGGCGTCGTCGAGGAACTGGGCCTCGTCGATGGCGACGACCTGCGTGTCGGGGGCGAGGCGAGCGAGGAGCTCGGCAGCGCTCGAGACGAGCTCGGCCTCCAGCGTGCGGCCGGCGTGCGAGGCGACCGCCAGCCTGGCGTAGCGGTCGTCGATGGCGTGCTTGAAGACCTGTACCGCCTGCTTGGCGAGCACGGCCCGACCGACGCGGCGGATGAGCTCCTCGCTCTTGCCGGAGAACATGGGGCCGGCGATGACCTCGGTCCAGCCCCCGGAGAACCCATGACCCAACAGCATGCGCCATGGTACCGCCCGGCGCCGACCCCCGGGGCGGGGCATCCCCGGCGCCGCGTCGCGCCCGCGCCCGGCGGGCGCACCGCGGGTCGCGTGGGGGCCGTGGCCGCGCGCCGAGCGAGTGCTACTCTCCTCGAATGGAGCGCATGCACGGCACCACCATCGTCGCCGTCAACCGGGGCGGCGTGACGGCCCTCGCCGGCGACGGGCAAGTGACCATGGGCGACACGATCGTCAAACGGGGCGCGGTGAAGGTCCGGGCGTTGTCGGGCGGCGAGGTCCTCGCCGGCTTCGCCGGGACGGTCAGCGACGCCTTCACCCTCATCGAGAAGTACGAGGCCTACCTGGAGCAGTACCGCGGCAACCTCCTGCGAGCCGCCGTGGAGACGGTGAAGGAGTGGCGCACGGACCGCGCGCTACGCAACCTGGAGGCGCTGCTGCTCATCGCCGACGACGAACAGATCCTCACGCTCTCCGGCATGGGCGACATCATCTCCCCCGACGAGCCCGTGGCGGCGGTGGGTTCGGGCGGGCCGTACGCCCAGGCGGCGGCCACGGCCCTCCTGCGCCACACCGACCTTGGGGCCGAGGAGATCGCGCGCGCCGCGCTGGCCATCGCCGCCGAGATCGACGTCTACACGAGCGGCAACGCCACCGTCCTGACCGTGGGCGGGAACGCGGGCGACGCGGATCCGGAGCCCGAGCCGACGACCGACGAGGGGGCGGCGTGAGGGGCGCGGCGGACGCAGGCCTGACCGACCTGACGCCCGTCGACATCGTCACCGAGCTCGACCGCTACATCGTCGGGCAGAGCAAGGCCAAGCGCCTGGTGGCGGTCGCCCTTCGGAACCACTACCGCCGGCGCCGCCTGCCCGAGGAGATCCAGGGCGAGGTGACGCCGAAGAACATCATGCTCATCGGCCCGACGGGGGTCGGCAAGACCGAGATCGCCCGGCGCTTGGCGCGGCTGGCGCGGGCGCCGTTCCTCAAGGTGGAGGCCACCAAGTTCACGGAGGTGGGGTACGTCGGTCGCGACGTCGACTCGATCGTGCGCGACCTGGTGCGCGCCTCCGCCGTCATGGTGGAGGAGGAGAAGAGGGCCGAGGTCATGGCCCAGGCGCGCCGCGCCGCCGAGGAGCGCCTCCTGGACGTCCTCATCCCCGGCGGTTCCGACGACAGCCGCGAGCGCATGCGGCAGCTGCTGCGCGCCGGCGACCTGGAGGAGCGCAGCGTCGAGATCGAGGTGGCGGAGGAGCCGCCCGCGAGCCTGCCGATGCCGGGCATGGAGGAGGCCGGCACCAACCTGCAGGAGATGTTCAGGCGCTTCATGCCGGAGCGGAAGGTCAGGCGCAAGGTGAGCGTGCGCGACGGCCGCCGCCTGCTCGAGAACGAGGAGGCGGACCGCCTCATCGACCACGACGCCGTGACCCGCGAGGCGGTCGACCGCGCCGAGTCGCTCGGCATCGTGTTCATCGACGAGATCGACAAGATCGCTCGCGACGACCGCACCGGCGGCGCCGACGTGTCCGGCGAGGGCGTGCAGCGCGACCTGCTGCCCATCGTGGAGGGCACCCAGGTGAACACCCGCTACGGTCCGGTGCGCACCGACCACGTGCTCTTCATCGCGGCCGGCGCCTTCTCGGTCAGCAAACCAAGCGACCTCATCCCGGAGCTGCAGGGGCGCTTCCCGATCCGCGTCGAGCTCGAGGAGCTAGGGGCCGCGGACTTCCAGCGCATCCTCACCCAGCCGCGCTTCGCGCTGACGAAGCAGTACACGGAGCTCCTGGCGGTGGACGGCACCCACCTGCGCTTCGAGGAGAGCGGCGTGGTGGCGCTGGCCGAGTACGCCGAGCGCGTCAACCGCGAGGTCGAGGACATCGGCGCGCGACGCCTGCACACCATCCTCGAGACGGTCCTCGAGGACATCGCCTTCGGCACCGACCTGGGGGTGGTGGTGATCGACAAGGCCATGGTCGACAAGAAGCTCGCCGACCTGGTCGAGGACGAGGACCTCAGCCGCTACGTGTTGTAGGGGCGCGCTCGCGCGCCCCGGTCGTCAGATGTGCAGGGCCCTGCCGTCGACGGCCAGCGCCGCCTCCTTGACCACCTCCGCCAGCGTCGGGTGGGCGTGGATGGTGCGGGCGACGTCCTCGCTGCTCGCCCCGAACGTCATGGCCGTCACCGCCTCGGCGATGAGGTCGCCGGCGCGCGGTCCGATGATGTGGACGCCGAGGACGCGGTCCGTGGTGGCGTCAGCCAGCACCTTGACGCGCCCCTGCGTGTGGCCGAGGGCGCGGGCGCGCCCGTTGGCCGAGAAGGGGAACACGCCCTTGCGGTAAGCCACGCCGCCGTCACGCAGTTGCTCCTCCGTCTGGCCGACGGTCGCGATCTCGGGTTCGGTGTACGCCACGCCCGGCACGAGCCCGTAATGAACCTCGCTCGGGGTGCCGGCGAGGCGCTCCATGAGGGCGACGCCGTCCTCCTCCGCCTTGTGCGCGAGCATGGGCCCGTGGATGAGGTCGCCAATGGCGTACACCCCCGGCACGTTGGTGCGGAAGCCGGCGTCGACCGCCACCCGACCGCGCTCGTCAAGGGCGACGCCCACCGCGTCGAGTCCGAGCGAGCCCACGGCGGGGCGTCGACCGACCGCGACGAGCACCTTGCTGGCTACGAGCGCTTCGCGGCCTTCCACGGCCACGCTCGCCCGGCGCTTGGCGCCCTTGCCCGTGACCGTGACGCCCGTCACGCGCGCCCCGAGCTCGAACGCGAGCCCCTGCTGCTTGAAGACGCGCAGCGCCTCGCGCGCCACCTCCGCGTCCATGCCGGGGAGGATGCGGTCGAGGTACTCGAGCACCGTCACCTTGGCCCCTAGCCGCGACCAGACCGAGCCGAGCTCCAGCCCGATGTAACCGGCGCCGATGACCACCAGGCTGTCGGGCACCGCCTCCCACTCGAGCGCCTCGGTGCTGCTGACGACGACGTCGCCGTCGAGCGTCACCCCCGGCAGGGTCGCGACCTCGGAACCGGCGGCCAGCACGACGTGCTCGGCCGCGATGTCCGTGACGCCGTCCGGGCCCGTGACGGTGACGACGCGGTCGCCCGTCAGGCGGCCCTCGCCGCGGTAGCGGGTGATCTTGTTCTTCTTGAAGAGGTACTCGACGCCGTCGGTGTTCTGCTTGACGACCTTGGCGCGACGCGCCTGCATGGCGGCCACGTCGGCGCGGACGCCCTCGACCACGACGCCGTGCTCGGCCAGGCTCCCCTTGGCCTCCTCGTAGCGGAAGCTCGACTCGAGCAGCGCCTTGCTGGGGATGCAGCCGACGCGCAGGCAGGTGCCACCCAGCGTCTCCTCGCGCTCCACCACCGCCACGTCGAACCCGAGCTGGGCGCCGCGGATGGCCGCCACGTAGCCGCCGGGCCCGGCGCCGATGATCACGACGTCGTGCTGCGCCTCGGTTGCCACCTCAGACCTCCAGCAGCATGCGCGCGGGCCGCTCGACGGCGTCCTTGATGCGCTTCAGGAAGGTGACGGCCTCGCGCCCGTCCACCACGCGGTGGTCGTAGGTGAGCGCCAGGTACATCATCGGTCTGATGACGACCTGGCCGGCCTCGGCCACGGGCCGTTCCTGGATGGTGTGCATCCCCAGCACGCCCGACTGGGGCGGGTTGACGATCGGGGTCGAGAGGAGCGAGCCGAAGACGCCGCCGTTGCTGATGGTGAAGGTGCCGCCCTGCAGCTCCTCGGGCAGGATCTTGTTGTTGTTGGCGCGCGCCCCGAAATCGGCGATGGCGAGCTCCACCTCGGCGAACGACAGCCGCTCCGCGTCGCGGACGACCGGCACCACCAAGCCGCGCGGCGTCGACACGGCTACGCCGATGTCGTAGTAGTTCTTGAACACCATGTCGGTGCCGCGGACCTCGGCGTTGAGCTGCGGCACCTGCTTGAGGGCGTCGACCGCGGCCTTGACGAAGAACGACATGAAGCCGAGGCGCACGCCGTAGCGCTTCTCGAACGCCTCTTTGTACTCCTTGCGCAGCGCCATCACCCCGCTCATGTCGACCTCGTTGAAGGTCGTGAGCAGCGCCGCGTCCTGCTGCGCCGCCACCAGGCGCTCGGCGATGCGGCGCCTTAGGAGCGACATCGGCCTCACCTCCTCCTGGCGCTCGTAGCCGCTCACGGCGACGGTCCGGTCGGGCTCGGCGGCGGCGCGCTCGCGCTGAGCGAGGTAGTTCTGGACGTCCTCCTTGAGGAGGCGCCCGCCCGGGCCGGTGGCGGGGACCTCGTCGGCGCTGAGGCCGCTCTCGTCCAACAGGCGGCGCGCGGCCGGCATGACGCTGGTGGCCTTGACCCCGACGGGCGCGGCGGGCGCCGGCGTGGCGGCGGGCGCCGGCGTGGCGGCAGGCGCCGGCGTGGCGGCAGGCGCC